>CAYJRT010000039.1:0-5192 GCA_964372895.1 uncultured Candidatus Saccharibacteria bacterium | reverse complement strand
TTTTTTGAGAATTTTTCTTGCGTTTTCATACGTGAGTTTTTTTGTCGCGTCTTCGTATCCAAGCCATTGGAAACCAAGATGTTCTGAAGAAATAATTACTTTTTTCTGCCGGGTTTTTGCTAAATAAAACACCACGGTTTTTGAAATTTTCTGCCCCCCGAATTGAAACCAATAGCGAATCTCTTCTCGAAATCCCTCAAACAACTCAATGTCTGTTAATCCGGTTTCTTCTTGTATCTCGCGGCGCACCGTATCCTGCTCCTCTTCTCCCTTCTCTACGTGGCCTTTGGGCAAATCCCAATACTCCTTTTTTGCTTTTGCAGAAGAAGGATAGTGAAGGAGTAGGTACGCGGGCCTTCCCTTTTCGATACGAAAAACTATAGCACCAGCCGACTTTTCAGTTTTCATACTACTTAAGCAATGCCCGCATCTCTTCTAGGGGACGGGTATTAATGATATCTTTCTTTTCTGCCCAACCTCGGCGCGCCTGCGCGATACCGTACTTCAAATATCCCAAATGTCTTGCCGCATGAGCATCAGAATCAATAGTCATTTGAACACCGGCTTCTACTGCTTTTTTAATATTACTGTCTTTAAGGTCCAAACGCTCCGGAAACGCGTTAATCTCCAGAATTGTTCCTGTCTGCTTTGCCTCTCTTATAATTTCATCGATATCCACTTCATGTGCTTCTCTCTTATGGATAAGCCGACCTGTCGGGTGAAATAAAATATCGGCGTGAGGATTTTGCATAGCCCTCACTATTCTCGCGGTCATATCTTTTTTCGACATCTTGAAGTTAGAGTGCGCGGCAATGCCCACCACATCAAGCTTCGCTAAAACTTCATCTGCGATATCGAGCGTCCCATCCTTCCGGATATTCACTTCCGCCCCTTTGAGAATCCTAAACTTTTCACTTTCCATTTTTAATTTTCGGTTTATTTTGTCTATCTCTGCCATCTGTCGCAGCAATTTTTTTTCGTCCATGCCTCCGGTCATCGCAAGATCTTTCGTGTGATCCGTAATCGCTATATACTCTAATCCCTGCTTCTTTGCTTCTTTTGCCATTACTTCAATAGAATCTTTCCCGTCGGTCCAGTTTGTCTGCACTTGAAGGTCTCCCCTCAAAGAACCATACGGAATCACTCGAGGAAGCTTTCCCTCAAGAGCCTTGTCTATTTCCCCTTGATCTTCACGTAATTCTGGCTCAATATACTCCATCCCCAAAACGTTATATACTTCTTTTTCCGTTGTGCAGGCAATACGTTTTTTTCCTTTAAATAACCCGTATTCTGAAAGCTTATACCCTTTATTTGCTGCTAATGTACGTAGTTTCACGTTATGTTCTTTTGAGCCTGTGAAGTATTGCAGTCCTGCCCCAAACACTTCTTCTGGCAACAAGCGAAGGTCAATGTCAAATCCTTGTTTTGTGCGTAAGGAAACCTTTGTTGGTCCTTTCCCCCAAATTTTTTCATAGGAAACCAAAGAAAGAAAATACTCTTTAGCTTTCTCTGGATTTTTTGTGGTAACCAAAATATCCACGTCACCAACTGTTTCTTTCATTCGTCTCATCGAACCTGCCGCAACCGCCCGCGCAATGAAAGGAGAATCCTCAAGTCGCGCAATTAAATCTTCCACATAAAGGTAGATGTTGCCCAACAACCATCTTCCTTTGGATCGCTTCACAAAATCAATTCCCTGCAGAATATTCTGCTCTGTTTTCTCGCCAAAGTTTGGGAGCTTTCTCACCTTGCCTGCTCTGGCCGCCCTTTCCAGGTCAGCCAATGTTTTGACTTTCAGGTGCTTATACAAATCGCGCACCATTTTGGGACCTACACCCTCAATCCTTGTCAGCTCTTCAATATCAACCGGAATTTTCTTTCGCAGTCTTTCGTATTCTGCGACTTTCCCTGTTTTGATGTACTCTTCGATTTTCTCTGCTAAACCCTTGCCAATTCCGGGAATCTGATCCAACGCTCGCAATCCTCCTCTTGCGTACAGCTTTTCCACGCTCTCGGGAAGAGATGCAAGAACATCTGACGCCCGTTCATACGCCCGCGGTTTAAAGGACACCTCGTCAATCTCCAAATAGAGGGCAATCCTTGAAAAAAGAGAAGCTAATTCTTTGTTGCTCATGGAAGGTGGAAGATCATATTTTTAAAAAAACGTAACCCAAAGTGAAAAAGTAGCGCTAAACCTGCAACCGCAAACAAAGCTTCAACGGCACGCACAAGAAGCGCGAACGCGGCTCCAGTGCCGGCTCCGAGACCAAAGGCCTCAAAAGCAACTGCCTGCAAAGCTTCGTGCGATCCTAAAGCCGCGGGTATGGGTACGAGAACCGCAAGGTAATAAAACCCCTGGATTGTAATCCCAGAAAGAGCGGCAAAGCCCTTTCCAAAGAAAATGATAAGTGTCCATACCCGCACAATCCCCAGAAAACTCTTTCCCAGAGAAAAACAAATGCCTTTCCAGAAAAAAGAGTTCCGCAACTGAAAAAATCGAAACACCTCTTGTTCAGTCTCCTGCATCCCTTCGTTATTCTTCCAGAATAACTGTACGATGCTCTTTTTTTGAACAATGCGTAGGTACAGAAAAGAAAGAAGAAAAAACCAGATTCCAATGAATCCGATTATCCCAAGCATCCTCAAAGAATAGGAAACGTGATCTCCCTGAAACAAAAAGATGATTCCTCCTGCCACTACTACAAGAAGATTCGAGGTAACCTCGAGAATGCGGTCAATAACCACAGAAGCCATTCCTTTCGAAAGATCGAGGTGGCGCTGTTCCTTGAGCGCTGAAGCCCGAAAAAACTCGTTTGCAAACGGAAACATCGGCACGAAAAACAAAAGAGAAAATCCCGCAAGGTACGTTTTCCATAGGCCTGAAAATGGCACTGCGCATCCAAGTTGCTTGAGGATAAGGCCCCACCTCAAAACACCCAGCAATAGGAACCCTCCTGACAAAAGGAAAATAACAAAAGCCCCAAAGAAAGAAAAGGTGGAGAGGGGCTTTAACACCTCTTGCCACCCTACTCCTGAAATCAAGGCGCCAAAAAGCAAAAATCCTGCCACCAACGTAACCAAAAAAAGGAGCAATCGTTTCATCATAAGAATGGTGTATTATACCAAGTCTTGGCAATCGCTTCAAAATTGGCTACTATCAAAAATATGGAAGATCTTATTGAATTTTTTCTTAAAGTCGGTGAGGTAAAGCGCCTAAAACAGCGCGGCCTTGTTCTGCGCAAAGTCAAAGATCCCGCGCGAATAGGAGAACATAGCTTTAGAGAAGCTCTCATGGGATGGGTTCTTGCACGAAGCAGTGATCCTACATTAAATTCAAATAAAATCATTAAAATGGTATTGCTTCATGATCTCTCAAGAGGATACGCCGGCGACATCACTCCCTATGAGCCTCTCATTTGGAAGGACGAACAGAAAGATCTCAAAACAATGTATGAAAAGTGGGTGAGAATCCCCAAAAAAGAAAAGGAGAGATTTGCCAAGGAAAGCGAAAAAAAGGAACACCGTGCTCTTCAAGAACTTCTTCGATACCTTCCACCTTCCACTACCCAAGAAATAGAAACTATATGGGAAGAATACCACGCCGGTATCACAAAAGAAGCGAGATTTGTATATCAACTTCATACAATGGAGAATTTCCTGCAAGCACTCGAATACTGGAAAGATGACAAAAAATTCCCCATCGAATCCTGGTGGCAACAAATCAAAGAAAGCATTTCAGATTCTACGCTTGTTCAACTCTTGCAAGATCTTGATACATATTTTTATCAAACAAAAAAGAAAGAGGGTTAAGACAATCTGCCCAACCCTCTTTTACCTACTCGAGAACTCGTTGTAGCTCACTCAGTTGGAAACTGAGTGTCGGGAACTCTTTCTTAAGTTCCGCGAGTGCCCCAAGCGGGAATGCCACAATTGGCTCCCTATGATAGCGAGGAGTAGCCAGAAGGATTTGGAAATCATCCCCCTTTCCCGATCTCTCTGCGACCACGTTCAGTCTGTTCTCGCAAAGATCACACGGAAGAGTGTAACGGTTGTGCGGCCTCTCCTCTAGGCGCGAAGTAATAGCGATTGCCTCTGCTCCTGTAAGATATCCAGCGGCATTCGCGTAATTGATCGCGACGCGTTCAGCGCATGTGAGCGAGGTCAGCGTCTCCGGCCCAGCAGACTCGTCAATCGCTCTTGTCGCCGCGCTAGAGATATCCATTAGAATATCTCCCCTTCTTTTCTCAAGAACGGTAACCTGTTCTTCGACATTCGCTCCCATTAAGTACAGAACTGACCCGCCCAGATTGATCCGCAGACACGCACCCACGGTGCGTCGCTTTAATACCCGGTTCTCACTACGCCCTCGAGCTATCTCAGCATACCGAACTGTCTCCTGATCAAGAAGATAAAGTACGGTATAGGCTGCAATTGTGAGCTCGAGAGGATTTGAAGACTTAAGAACCGAAACCATAATCCTCCCTCCTCATTCTTACAAGTCTCTGTTGAAACAGCTCTATGCGGAATAACAAAGAACTTAGCAATCTTGATTCTAGACTATCTATATAAGATTTTCAAGATCTTATAGCGCGCGTGCACAGACGAATGCACATCAACAACATCGCCAACACGACTGCCAAGTAGAGTCCTTCCAACAGGAGATTCATTGCTGATTTTTCCCGCCGAAGGATTACACTCAAGGGATCCCACGATCGTAAACTCATCCTGCTCGCCATCCACTTCGCAGACTACGGTCGCACCCAAATCGATAATATTGCCCTTCCCCTTAGGGGGTTTTTGAATGAGTTCTGCGTTTTGCAAAATGTTTTCATGTTCTGCAATTCTTGTATCAAGCAAGCTCATATCTTCCTGAAAAGTAAGATACTCTGGGTTCGGCTCTTCTGAATGCAAAAGATTTGGCGTTTCACCTATTGTTTTCTGGCGCTTAAAATCTCGCAGTTTTTCGTATTCTGCTTTTACTTTCTCGAGTCCTTCTTTGGTTACATAGAATTTGTTGAATGTTGTGGCCATCGTAATGCGATTAAAAAATCTGGCCCTTCGTTTGCCAGATTTATGATTCGTCTTCCCTAAATATGTGTTGAGAGATCAATAAACCTAGCCGCCATCTCCGGGGGTTACTTTTGCCAATGGATTATTAACAGTCTGCGATAACGTCTCTGCGCTTTTCATAA
>CAYJRT010000038.1:0-5203 GCA_964372895.1 uncultured Candidatus Saccharibacteria bacterium | reverse complement strand
TTCGATTCCTCGTGGGGACACACACATTTATATGCACCTCTCCACTCCCGTCTCGCAAATTCCGAGAATAGGACCTGCTTATGAGAAAAAGCTAAAGAAAATGGGGATCACCACAGTTCGTGATCTTCTTTTTCATTTTCCGCGCGCTTACAACGATTTCTCAAAAACTACACTCATTAAAGATCTCAAGGAAGGTTTTGTATACTGTACTTCAGGGAAACTGCTTGATCTGAAAGAAATGAGAACATACAAAAAGAGAATATCCTTAATTACAGCACTTGTCGAAGATTCCTCTGGCGCAATAAAAATACTTTGGTTTAACCAACCCTATCTTGCAGACTCTCTCAAACCAAAAGACCATATTCTTCTTGCAGGAAAAGTATTAAGAGATAAACAGGGAATTTATTTCTCCAATCCCACATACGAAAAGATACAAGAAGGAAAAAATCCTACACACATAGGCAGAATCGTTCCAGTATATCCTGAAACAATAGGCGTATCTTCTCGGTGGTTGCGATCCATTATCAAAATGGTTTTGGCTCAAATGACAGAAGTTTCGGAAACTCTACCCGAAGAAATTTTGCAAGAGCAGCGGTTTTTACCAATTAAACAAGCGCTTTGGCGAATTCATTTTCCAGATTCCTTGGAGCAGACTCAGCGAGCAAGCAAACGTTTTTCATTTGAAGAATTATTTTATATTTCGCTTTTTATTCTTTCGGAACGAAAAAAAATAGCCCAAGTAAAAGCGCCTGTTATTCCTTTTGACGGCGATATAATGAAGCGGTTCACCCAAAAACTTCCCTTTCAGCTTACCGACGACCAAAAAAAAGCCGCATGGCATATTTTGAAAGACATAGAAAAACCAAGGCCCATGAATCGTTTGCTGCAAGGAGACGTGGGTTCTGGCAAAACCGTGGTAGCAGCAATGGCAATGCTTTCTGCAGTGAAAGCAGGATATCAAACAGCGCTGCTTGCACCCACCGAAATTTTAGCTCAGCAACATCACAAAACCGTTGCCCAAGTGCTTACCCCCTTCAAAATCACTATTGGTCTGCTTACCGGCAAATCCGACCGTCTTATCTCTCCCAAACTGCCCAATGATTATATTGAAATCTCCCGCGCAAAGCTTTTGGAAAAAGTAAAAAACAATGAAATACAAGTGCTCATTGGCACGCATTCTTTAATTCAAGATACAGTAAAGTTTGGAAATTTAGGACTTCTCGTGGTAGACGAACAGCATCGTTTTGGGGTGAAGCAACGAGCACATCTCCTTCATTCTTCGAGACGCTCTGTGCAAGCACAACTGATTCCGCATTTACTTTCCATGACCGCGACTCCGATCCCTCGTACCCTTGCAATGACTTTATATGGCGATCTCGACCTTTCCCTCATCATCCAACTGCCCAAGGGGAGAAAACAGATTATTACCAAAGTTATTGCGCCCGCAGAACGCGCGAAAGCCTATGAAGCCATTCGAGAACAAATTGCGGAGGGCAGACAGGCTTTTGTTATCTGTCCGCGAATTGAGCGCACCGAGAAATCGCCAAAAGACCTGGAGCTCAAAACGGTAAAAGAGGAATACGAAAAATTATCAAAAGAAATATTTCCAGATCTCAACATAGAAATGCTTCACGGCAAAATGGCAGCTCGAGAGAAAGAACAAGTGATGCGCAATTTCAAATCCGGGAAAATTGATTTGCTGGTTTCCACTTCGGTCATTGAAGTGGGTGTGGATATGCCCAACGCAAGTGTCATTATGATTGAAGGAGCAGATCGGTTTGGCTTGGCGCAGCTCCATCAATTCCGGGGCAGAGTAGGGAGAGCCGATCATCAATCCTATTGCTTTTTATTCACGGAATCAAACTCCTCCACGGTTCGACAGCGCCTGAAAGCTTTGCAGGAATTTTCGAGCGGATTTGAGTTGGCAGAGCGCGATCTGAAAATGAGAGGTCCTGGCGATTTTGCCGGCACCAAGCAATGGGGCATTCCGGACTTTGCCATGCAACAACTTACCAATCTTCAGCTTGTAGAAGAAGCAAGAGAAACTGCAAAAACAATTCTCGAAAAAGACATTACTCTCAAAAACTATCCTCTCTTGAGAGAAAAAGTTAAATCTCTCCGCGAAAAGCTTCACTTGGAATAACTATTTCCTAAACTTTGGAGTAGACCAAAAACCCATGTACTTGCCGAGCATCAAGCGGGTTTGAGCATCCAATGCGGAAATTGCAAAGAAAATCATAATGGGCGGCAAAAAAATCCATTGAAGCGCAAGCCACAAAGCGTGCCATTTTCCATAGTTGATGGGACGAGGCGGAAGAAACAACATACTCAAAAAAGCAGACCACACCAAGCCAATCATCATGACCGTTAAAATCCAGGAGGTAAACCGAGGCAAGTTATAGGAAAGCAATGTCTGTGTAAATACGTCGCCACCCAAAACCAAAGGAAGCCACCCTAGGAGAAAAATAAGGGGAGAAGCCGTTGCCCACGACCAATAAGCTTCTATGCGATCGAAACTCAAAGAGATTTTTTTTCGCAAGGGAATCTTTTTATTTTTGAGAAAACCATACAGAAAATAAGGAATGTCTGCCACGCCGTATGCCCACCTCTGCTGCTGCTTGTAAATATTTCTTACGGTTCCGAGAAATGTGGGCGCGCAATTTGCATCCATAGACACAGGGTAATACAAAGGCTGCACAGAATAATTCCCATCGTAATGCAGGAAGCACTGCCAGAAAATACGCGAATCATCCACTGCGTAGTTTACCTGCCTGAACCCCACCTCAACCAATGTTTTGAAAGCCATTGCGTGCGAAGAAAACGTGCTCAATTTTTCGGGGCGCTCTTGATTCATTAAAAACCAAAAGGTTGTGGCAAAGGCAAATAATCGAGAAGGTATGGAAGAAGACCAGATATTATTTATAAATAAAGGCACGGGCTGATACGAATAATGCAGAGGATTTTGCGAAGTAAGGTAATGATATGCAAGGCAACTAAAATATCGGGGAAACACCACGGTATCTGCGTCCAAAGAACTTACGATTATACGTTCATACGGAATACCCAAAATGTCTATCACTTTTTCTTTTGCTCTTTTGAGCGCCCACGTTTCGTTGGAACCTTTTCCCGCAATTTCGCCTGGCAAGTTCGCAGGATGCACAGCAACTAAAAATCGAAAGAAATCTTTTCCGAACTCCTGTTCAATTATTTGCGCTTTGTGCCACGCGTCTTCCCCTGCGCGCTCCTCTATTCCGAGCACCACAATTATTTGCTCCTTGGGATAATCTGAGCGCGCAAGACCCCCAAATGTTTCTCTTAAAATCTCGAGTGGCTCTTTGTACATTGGTATTGCCACCAAGTGATAGAACTCTTGCCAGCGAGGAGTACTTTTGAGTTTTTCAAGCCAATCTATTTTTTCGTGCATTTTTGTTTTTCTATATCCTGCATGGAGATGAAATGCGAAATACAGCACCCGTAAAAGCCAATAGAGAACAAAAATCAAAATAAAAAAAGCTGCGAAGGCAGGAAAGAGCCACGAAACGACAAACGCAAATGCGAATGTTCCCCAAGACAACATCCCGGGAAATATTTCCAAGAGACGATAGAAAAATCTCTCGTGGGAAGTATCAAGGTCTGCAGCTCTTGCCGCGGTAAGATGAGCTTGCCTCATAAAGAATACAGGGGAGAAAGTTGATAGCTTCGTTGAACCCAAGAATATAATAATTGGGTGTCAAGCTTGTTGTCTTGCGAACCCAACAATACAAAAGCTATCGTGCGAACATCTTGTTCTTCCGTGAGAAATTGGAATAGGAATACTCCGGTATGCTTTGACGCGGTAATGTATCCCGTTTTTCCCCCCACAAAGCTGGAATCTCCAACAAAAATGTTTTTATTCCAAAGTTCTTGTGGTGAGAAGCGTACGTCTCCAAAACTTCGCACTTCTTTGCCCTTGGTGATTTCCAGAAGAGGAGGGCGATTATTTGCTATATAGCGGATCAAATAGAAAAGATCTTGTGCGTTGGATACGTTGCCCGCATCAAATCCCGTTGGATCAGAAAATACGGTGTCTGAAAGCAGCATTGCTTTTGCTTTTTCATTCATCATCTGAATGGTACGTTCTCTTCCCAAAAAACCCGCGACTGCTTCTGCTGCGTCATTGGAAGAAGCAATAAGCATGGGATAGAACAACTCCACCACGCGATACCGTTGCCCTTCCTCCAAACCCTCTAAGGTACCATAAGCTTCAAGCATTTCCGCAGTTACCTCAACCGACTTTCTCAAGTCAATATTTTCTGCAACTACCAACGCAGTCATTAACTTGGTGAGAGAGGCTATGGATCTTACCTCTTGAGAATTCTTTTCTGCAAAAACAAATCCGGAATCCACGTCTGCAACAAGATAGCTCGCCGCAGACACCAACGGAACCAGCGAAGTTTCTGCCGCACCATATACATACCCATCATTTTCTTTATCTACTACGAACACAGGGATCCCCTGCTCAACGACTTCATACATTTTTTCCGCTGACTCATCTTCCAACTGAATGCAACCGCCGGAAAAATCAGAAGCTGTCTTCTCGCCCGATGGATAATAAGGCTCCCCGTGCACTAAATACTTTCCGTAAAATTTTACTGCGTAAGGCATGTACACTTGGGCAATGCCGGAAAACGCATTCTCGTTCTTTGCAAGCACTTGATATAACCCTGCCGGAGTGCCGCCCCATCCTTGCGGATCGCCTTTTTTCAAAATAGAAGCTTCTGCTGTTATCTTTCCGTTTTCGTATTTAAATACCTTATCTTGAGAGAAGTTGATTTCCAAAAATTCTGCTTCTCTTGCGACGAACTCGTTGCGCACTTCTGTGAATCGGTCCAAAACGATATGCGGCTTTACTTTTTCAAACAAGGGCACAAACGTCTGTACTTCTTCCACGGTATTTTCTTGCGTATCTACTTTCCCTGACGAAACATCGTTCCCAAACACGAAGAAAGAAGCAATCAATATGCTCTCCACAAGAAGAATGCTCGCGCCACCGAGCAAAAATGCTGAAGTTCTTTTCTGTATTCTCATAAAGCGGCCCCGACGGGATTCGAACCCGTGTTCCAGGAATGAAAATCCTGTGTCCTGGACCAGACTAGACGACAGGGCCAGAAAGCAAACTGCTTTGCTTTTTGGGGGTTTGCGCGCCCCGAGTCCTCGAGGAGCG
>CAYJRT010000037.1:0-5216 GCA_964372895.1 uncultured Candidatus Saccharibacteria bacterium | reverse complement strand
GGTATCCGGTAAGCCGCTCATGATTATCCTTTATGTCAATAGAATCACGCGAACCACAATTCAAGGGGGAATCACCTCCGGAAATAAAAAATCCTGAAGTTGCTCGGGCTGAAAGGGATCTCAACGAAATTATCCCTGTTTTGGCGCACGGTTTGGTGCGTCGGATTGAACAAAAAGGATTTTCCGGAAAGGTGCGGGTACGCGCTATGGCGGGTAGTGATTGGGGCGTGGCCAAAAGTCCCGACAATCCGACCGACGTACCGAATGTCATTATCTATCCTCGCGAATCTCTTTCCGGTGACAAACGTCTCACTAATGCCCGGCTTAGACATGAGATCGGAAATTTGAATTACCCGATTGATGCCGAGCTGAACGGTTTGCACGACTGGTGCGAAACGCACGATATTGCTCCGGAACTCCTCACCTCTCTTGTAGAGGCAACACACGAAGCATCTGTTAACTATTTAGAGATGCAGAATTCACATAGCGACCGGCCAGAGGAAAATTTTCGTGCGTTGTACGAACACGATATAAATACTCAACAAATAGCGGACGGTATCAGCGAATCCGCGCCATATAAACAAGCAGTGGACATCGCACTGCTATATTCCCTTTCTCAAACAGGGCTTATTCCAAAAGAGCAATTTGAACAAGCTCTTGGGAGTGCCGACCCAAGCGTACAGGAAATTTTTGATAAGCAAACACGATCAGTTTTAGATCAGACAGTAAAAATGGCTGTTCCCAAAAAACAGGTTCAGCTCGTTCGCGAATATTTGTGGCCGAAATTTTCAAAATTGATACCTCCTCCCTCTTCAGCCAGAGGAGAAGCGACGGGAACGCAAGAAACGGAAGCAAAAGGTAGGGCAACTTCGAAAGAAACCACCAAAACAGAAAAAGGCAAAGAAGCGTCTGCAAAGCAAGCGCAAGTGAAAGAAATTCAGGAACGATTGCAGAAGATGATGGAAAAAATGCGCCAGCAATCGCGACGGCAAAAGCAAACTCCAAGAAGCCAACAAGAAAAACCTCGGCAAGAAGGAAAACAGGAAAGAAAAGCTCCACAACAGAAAGAACTTAGCGCTGCGGAAAAACAGGAGCGGGCAGAGGAAGAAAATTTGCTCGCTAAAAATCTTCAAGAGCAACTACAAACCGCCAAAGATCAATTAAAGCAATTACAAAAACCCGGAGCAAAGCCGGAAGCCAAAAAGACGCAGGAAAAACCTTCCTCTATGCAAGAGATCGGCAAACAAGCCGAGCAGATGAAGCAAGAGGCTGAACAGGCAATGAGGGAGGCCAAAGAAGCCGGTACTGATGAGATTACCGAGGATCAATTACAGAAGCTGAAAGAGCAACTCGAACAATTAGAAGAAGTTGCAAAACAAATTGCCGAGAGCGGCGCGTTGGAAGAAGAGCTCGCAAAACCGGAGGAGGAGCCGATGACTTATAACATCAAGGAGTACGGTATCAACGAAGCCGAGCTCACTCCGGAACAATTGGAAAATCTGCAGAAAACTCGGTCATTCGCACAAAATACTTCAAAGGTGTATCGCACGGCGATGCGTCTTTTGATGACCGGCTACCAGCAAAAGAACCCGAAGTTTACGGACAAGATGATGCAGAAAATGATGGAGCGCAGTTATGACCTTCCCGATTTTTCAATATATGGGTCGCAATCCGCGCAAGAATTTTTATTAAAACAAGAAGAACTTGGGATAGAAAGCTTTGGCGACAACTTTTTGGTCAATTTTCAATTACCAAGACCCTTGACGAAATTTTGGTATAAAGGCGGTGAAGGCACAAAATCAATACCTGTCAAAGAAGGCGAAATTGAGTGGGGACTTTTTTATCGGATGTGCATGCCGGTCATTTACAGTGGCGTAGATCGCGCGCAGATGTCCGGTCTTTTTCTCAATCGTTTGAATCAATTTGGTCAGCACGACCCTAAAAAATATTATTATCTTTGGGAGACCATAGACCTGGCGCAAGAAAAGCAAAAACAGGAGGACGAAGCGCTTAAGGAAATGCAGGAACAGCTGAAAGAGATGAAGGAAAAATTGGATGAGATGAACAAGCAGGCCGGAAAGTCCGATAAAAAGGATGAACAAGCCGGACAAAAATCCGAAAGTGCTGAAAATCAAAAACAACAAGACGAAAAAGGCGCCAGCGAAAAACAACCAGGCAATCAATCATCCAAGGAGTCCGGACAAAGCGGAAAAAAAAGCGAAGGCTCTGATCAAAAGTCCAACGAGCAAAAACAATCCGGTCAGGAAAAGCAATCCTCTGAACAAGGAGAGAATAAGCCGTCGGCGCAAGAGCTTAAAGAGCAAATTGATAAATTAAAAGAGCAGGTTGACCAAATGATCAAAGATGCGGAAGAGCGAGGCGACCAAGCCGCGGCAAATGAGCTGAAAGAGATGAAGGAACAGCTTGAACAAATGTCAGAAAAACTTGAAAAAGGCGAGCAGGGAGAGGGTCAAGAATCAGAAGGGCAAGATGGTGAGTCCGGCGAAGGTGAGGGGCAGGGCGAAAGCCAAGAATTAGAATCTCAGGGAGAAGGATCTGGTCAATCTGGCTCCGGGCAAGGCCAAGGTCAGGGTCAAGGTGAAGGCGCAGGAGAAGGTGGTCAGGGCGGATCACAAGGCGGTCAGCCGGGTAAGGGCATGGGGCAAGGTGGCGGTCAGCCGGGCGGACAAAAAGGAATGGGTCAGGGTCCTGGCCAACCCGGAGGTGCAGAAGGGTCTGGTGAAATGAGTGGTGGGATGCCTTCCCCGGGAGAGATGAAAGAATTGATAGATCAGATGCAAGAGATGCTTAATCAGGCCAAAGGACAAGGCGGCTCTCCCGGAGGTCAAGAAGCCATACAGCAAATGCTTGATGAACTTGCTTCAATGCAGGAAAGTTTGCAATCCGGAGCAAGTCCCCAAGAGTTAGCCAAGCAGATGTCGGAAGCCATGCAGAAAATGTCAGAAATGATGGGCGGCGAGGAGGGGGGCGAATCGGGACAGGATGGTCAAGGACAGGGGCAACAGGGCGAGTCCGGCGGAGAATCAGACCAAGAATCTTTTGGCGAAGGGTCTGATCAATCCGGAGGAGAATCCGGAGAGCAATCGCATGACCAATTCCAAAAGGGCGGGAAAACGCATGAAGGAGCTGTCGAGGGAATGTTCAGCAAACCTAATGAAGAATTATTGAGACAACTGCGGCAGGCAGAGGCAATGGTCGGAAGTAAATTCTCTACAAAAGACGAAAGTGGTAATTTTACTGCTAAAGATATCAGCAGTGCCGTTGGCGAAACCCTGAAGTCTCAGATGAGCCAGACCGAGCAAACAAATGCTCGCCAACTGGAAACGTTAGAGGAATTGAAACGCCAACAAGAGGCAAAAATGGAAGCCATGTACCGGGAGATGTCCGGACTTGATGGTGAAGCTCTTCGCGTCTATGTGGATTACATGGAGTCAACAAAAGAATTTATTAACGATTTGACGGACTTTTTCGTTGATAAATTTAAACTTGATAAAGAATATCTTTACGAACGCAATCAGCGACGTGGCGCAAGACTGCAACGAGGGTTTACTCAAAACATTCTCGGCCAAAAACAAAGTCACATGGTTATCAGTCCTCGTTCCTTTGAGCGCAAGCGTCCTCCGGAAAAACCGCAATTCGCATGGACTCTTATTATAGATAACTCTGGTTCTTGTTCGGGTGAGATTATAGAGCAGGAAAAGAAACTAGCCGTAGCTTTGGTAGAAGTGGCAAAAGGGTTGGATATTCCGTTGGAGATAGTAACCTTCGGCGGTCCCGATCAATTTACATTTCTCAAGACATTTGAGCAGAACATCGCTGGCGAAGATTTGCAAAAAGTAGTATTACTTAACGCCGATCAGGGAACGCCTGACGTTGTAACTCTCGATGCCGCCTGCACCAGCATGGAAAAGTTCGCCAATAAGTTCAAACGATCTTATAATTTCGTATACTTCATGACAGATGGACAATCAGGCGGAGGTTCTATTCAAGAAGTCATCAAAAAACACAAAAAAGACATGGTAATCACTGGCATCGGTATGGCTGGAGCGGCGCAAACTATTACCCAGACATGGGGCAAAAATGCGGTCGAAGTCCCCGATGTTAAAAAACTGTCTGATGCCTTTATAAGAAAAGTTGAGGATCAGATAGATCAAACATTCGATTAATTTAAAACTATGCCTGAAAATTTTGATTCAAAATTTGGACACATAGACAATCTTCTCTCCGAAGTCGAGCAATCAACCGGCGGTGATCGTTTGCTTGCCGAGATTGATGATCTTTGCAGTGAGATTGATAACGGCTTGGAAGCAAGAAAACAAGAAGTAATGGAGTGGCCAGTTGAGCGCAAACGAAAAGAAGCGACCGACTCGCAAGATCCATTCGTTTTGAATCTACTATCGATGGATGAAAATTTTAATGTGAGAACTTTATCCGCATGCAACCCGAACACCCCGGTCAATTCCCTACGGCGACTTGCTGAAGGAGCAAATGATTATGTGAGGATGGTTATAGCCAACAACCCAAATTCTCTCTCAGACATTCTTGATAGGATTTCTGAACTTAGCGGAGAACAGGAAGTTTTGGACGCAGTAAAAGTCAATCAGAACGTCTCGTCAGTAACAAGGTATAAAATCGAAAACCGCATGTAAGACTGTTTTCCATAGAAGCACGGCTTTAAACGGCCGTGTTTTGTTTCAGGCATTAATGTTGACAGAACGACCATAAAATGCTAGGATACTATGTTGAAACTGGCAATAGGGCCAGTGAGACAAATCAGCTCTTTGAAAGGAGGGAATAAGCAATGCAGAAGCCCAAACGGATTCTGTGGATGTCGCGTCATCGGCCGCACCATCGGCAGATCGAAGCGCTCCGGCAGATGTACGGTTCAGACACGATTGTCGAGCAGGAACCCCGACCCTTCGACGATGCCAGGCAGATCGTCAAGCGATTCCGCGAGAGCAACTACGATGACATGGTCATCGTGGCACCGCTCTCTGTGATCGCTGTGCTCTGCAACGAGGGCATCAGGATGCTCTGGTCGGAAGCGGTCGAGGAAGACGAACCGTCCAAGATCGAATTTCGGGGAGCGCGCGGTCAGGGTTACCGGTTCGTCCGGTTTCGCCGCATCAAGCGCGTCGCGCTGGAGTTCGAGGACTAACCCGCGCAATTGAAAAGCGCGACAACGAGTTTACGAG
>CAYJRT010000036.1:0-5266 GCA_964372895.1 uncultured Candidatus Saccharibacteria bacterium | reverse complement strand
AGATTCCGTAGTGTTTTCTTGATCGCTTCTCCATCGGTGAAGGGGCCGATAAATTTTGAGGCGTCGGTCTGCGGTTGGTGTGTAAGAAAAACTCGCGGCAGCTCTTCTTCAGTAATGCCCACGAAGAGATACCCTTTGTCGTCGCGCCACATAATGTTGTGCCGGGGCTTCTTTTGTTTGATGAGTTGAGATTCTAGAAGCAAAGCCTCAATTTCAGATTGGGTTTCGATATATCCGATTCTTTCTACCTGATCAATAAAAAAATGATCCCGGTAATTTGGCTGTTGAAAGTGAGTTTTCACGCGATCTCTCAAGTTTGCCGCCTTTCCTATATATAAGACGCCTTCCCTATTTATAAAGCTGTACACCCCGGGCGTTTTCGGAATTTCTCCTATTTTCTTCTTGGCAATATATCTAAATTTCATAGTACCATTATAGCAAAATTGATTCTTCTTGACTTTTCATATATAATAGGAGACTGTTATATGCCAGTAAAAAGTGACCCGCAAGTTATTAAAATCCGTGGCGCGAGGGTGCACAATTTGAAGAACATCGATGTTGATATTCCCAAGGGGAAGCTCGTGGTGATCACAGGACTTTCAGGTTCTGGAAAGAGTTCGCTCGCGTTCGATACGCTTTATGCGGAAGGCCAGAGAAGGTATGTGGAAAGTTTGTCTGCGTATGCGCGGCAGTTTCTGGGCGTGATGGATAAACCCGATGTGGATAGCATTGAAGGCATTAGCCCTGCTATCGCCATTGATCAGCGCAAGGGTGCGTACAATCCGAGATCGACGGTGGGTACGATTACGGAGATTTATGATTATCTCCGTCTTTTGTTTGCCAGAGTCGGTATTCCCCATTGTCCCCAATGCGGCAAAGAAGTAAAACGTCAGAGCGTGAGCCAGATTGCAGAGCAGGTAATGAAACTGCCCAAAGATACTGAGATCGCGATCTTGGGTCCGGTGGTGCGCGCGAGAAAAGGAGAGCATCGAGGTATTTTGGAAGAAGTGCAGAAAGCGGGATTCATTCGTGTGCGCGTAGACGGTGTGGTGCATCGCGTGGAAGAAGCGCTCGACAAGGCACTCGACCGAAAAAAGAAGCACAGCATCGAGGTAGTGGTGGATCGTTTAGTTATTGAAGAGGAAATTGATCATACGCGTTTGTCCGACTCTTTGGAAACGGCCTTGAAATTAGGGAAGGGCATCGCAATCGTAAGCCCAAAACAAGATCAGAAGGATTTGATTTTTTCTGAACATTTTGCGTGCGAAGAATGCGGCATAAGTCTTCCCGCGATTGAACCTCGCTTGTTTTCTTTCAACTCGCCCTTTGGCGCCTGTCCTTCTTGCCAAGGGTTGGGCGAAAAACTTGAGGTTGATCCACGCCTTGTTATTCCGAATCCGAATCTTTCCGTTGCCGAAGGCGCTCTTTTCCCGTGGGCAAAAGCATCCCATAAAATCGGACGCCAGGGATTTTTTTGGTCGCAACTCGAAGAACTTGCAAATAAAAATGGATTTTCTTTGCGCATTCCTGTAAAGAATTTGGAGAAAAGAGTGCTTGATATGATTTTGTACGGGGAGGCAGGTTTCGAAGGGGTAATTCCGTGGTTAGCGCGCAGGTACCATGAAACCGATTCTGAATACGCGAGAGAAGAAATCGAGCAGTATATGATGGAGAAACAGTGTGAAGTATGCAAAGGAAAACGCTTAAAACCAGAGGTGCTTGCGGTAACAGTGGCGGGAAAGTCCGTAGACGAGGTGGTATGCTCGAGCATCGAGCACGCGCGAGCGTTCTTTCAGAACCTTCCAAGGCAATTGAAAGAACACGAAAAGAAAGTTGCCACGCCCATTGGAAAAGAAATTTTGAATCGTCTGCAGTTTTTGATTGATGTGGGTTTGGAATATCTTACACTCGCGAGAAAAGCAGGCACGCTCTCTGGAGGAGAAGAACAGCGCATTCGATTGGCCACGCAAATAGGGTCTAAGTTGAGCGGAGTGTTGTATATCTTAGACGAACCGTCCATAGGACTGCACCCAAGAGATCAATATCGTCTGATTAAAACGTTGCAGCAGTTAAGAGATATAGGCAATACCGTTATTGTGGTAGAGCATGACCCGCAAACGATAAGAGAATCTGATTGGGTTATTGATATTGGGCCGGGCGCTGGCAAACACGGCGGCAAAGTTGTTTTTGAGGGGACGCCCAAGGCATTACTCAAATCGAATTCGTTGACTGGCGAATATTTAGCTGGAAAAAGGAAAGTGACAATTCACCATAAAGCCATAGAACCATATAGCCATAAAAATGCCAAACGGCTTCATGGTTCTATGGCTAAATGGCTAACGATCAAAGGAGCCAAAGAGCACAATTTAAAAGATATCGACGTGAAAATTCCGCTGGGAAAGTTTGTGTGCGTAACCGGAGTTTCCGGATCCGGCAAAAGTTCTCTGGTAAACGATATTCTGGCGAAAGCCCTGCTTAAAAAGTTTTACCGCGCCAAAGACGAGCCGGGTTTCCACAAAGAAATTACCGGTACAAACTATTTGGATAAGGTGGTGTTGGTGGATCAGTCGCCCATTGGCCGAACCCCGAGGTCAAATCCCGCCACTTACACGGGAGTGTTTTCGCATATTCGGGATCTGTTTGTAAAAACAAAGGAAGCCCGCATTCGCGGGTATGCGGCTGGCCGTTTCTCTTTCAATGTAAAAGGCGGGCGGTGCGAGGTATGCGAAGGCCAAGGATTAAAGAAAATTGAGATGTACTTTTTGCCTGATGTGTATGTGGAGTGCGAAGAATGTCAAGGCAAGCGATACAACAAAGAAGCGCTTGAGATTTTGTATAAAGATAAAAATATTGCTGATGTGCTCGCGATGACCGTTGAAGAAGCGCTCGAGTTTTTTAAAAACATTCCGCCCATTGCCTTAAAGTTACAAACGCTCAACGACGTGGGCTTGAGCTATATTGAACTTGGCCAACCCGCTCCTTCGCTTTCCGGCGGAGAAGCCCAGCGCGTAAAACTTGCCACCGAGCTCTCCAAAAAAGCTACAGGGAAAACATTGTATATGTTAGACGAACCAACCACTGGTTTGCATTTCGATGACGTCCGAAAACTTTTGCACGTGCTCACAGAACTCGTTGTTAAAGGCAATACGGTAGTCACGATTGAGCACAATCTTGATTTTATTGCCAGCACCGACTGGGTAATTGATTTGGGCCCCGAAGGCGGAGAAAAAGGCGGATTTATTGTTGCCGAAGGCGAGCCCAAAGAAATTGCGAAAAACAAAAAGTCCTACACTGGCCAGTATCTGAAGACCACATCGGCTTCTTGACTTTTTTTGAGGGATTTTGTAAGATATGGGTACGATATTAGCAATCAAAGGTCAAGAGTGCTAAATAAGATTTAATATCATGATTATTAAACCATTAACAGATCACATTGTGATCGAACCTCTTAAGCAAGAGGAAAAGACAAGGTCTGGCATTCTGCTTCCCGAAACGGCAGAGAAGGAGCGCCCTGAACAAGGGAGGGTTGTCGCGGTGGGTCCTGGCAGAACAACAGACGAGGGAAAGGTCGTGCCTCTCGATGTGAAAGTCGGAGACGTGGTGTTGTTTACCAAGTATGGCCCCAATGAGGTCAAGATTGACGAGAAAGAATATTTGATTGCAAAAGGGGAAGACATACTGGGAATCTTAGAATAAATCTATGGCTAAACAAATTTTGTACAGCGAGGATGCTCGCAAGAAACTCAAGACAGGCGTAGACAAACTTGCAAACGTAGTAAAAGTTACTTTGGGCCCCAGAAGCCGCAACGTCGTGCTCGACGAAGGTTTTGGTTCCCCAACCATTATCAACGACGGAGCTGTCATTGCAAAAAAGATTGAGCTTGAGGACAAGATTGAAAGCATCGGAGCTGAAATCATCAAAGAGGTTGCGTCGAAAGTGAATGATGCGGTAGGCGACGGCACAACTACTGCAACAGTGCTTGCTCAAGCAATCGTTGCTGAAGGCTTTAAAAACGTTGCGGCAGGAGCCAATGCCCTGTATGTGAGGCGAGGAATCGAGAAAGCAAGAGATCGAGTGATAGAATTTCTCAAGCAGATTTCCAAGCCCGTCTCCACGAAAGAAGAGAAGGCGCAGGTTGCGACCATTTCAGGAGATGATCCTGAACTTGGAAAACTCATTGCAGAGATCGTCGAAGAGGTTGGCAAGGACGGAGTTGTTACGGTAGAGGAATCGCAGACCCTTGCCATTCAAAAAGAAATCGTAAAGGGACTGCAGTTTGATCGGGGGTATATCTCCCCCTATATGGTGACGAACGCGGAGCGCATGGAAGCCGTGCTCGAAGATGCCTATATCTTGGTAACCGATAAAAAGATTTCTTCGGTACAAGATATCTTGCCTACGTTCGACGTGGTGGCTAAAACCGGAAAAAAGGAGCTCGTGATTATCGCAGACGATGTGGAGGGCGATGCTTTGGCCACGCTCGTGGTAAACAAATTGCGCGGTATCTTCCAGACATTGGCGATAAAAGCTCCTGGGTTTGGGGATCGTAAAAAAGAAATGTTAGAAGATATAGCTACCGTAACCGGAGCCCAAGTCATTTCTGAAGAACTTGGTTTGAAGTTAGAGAATGTGCAGCTTTCGCAGTTGGGATCTGCGCGCCGCGTTGTTGCCACGAAAGAAAATACTACTATTGTGGAAGGCAAGGGCGAGAAAGAGAAAATCGAAGATCGTATTAAGCAGCTTCGCACGGTATTGCAGGAAACTACTTCCGAGTTCGACAAAGAAAAACTGCAGGAGCGCTTGGCAAAGTTGTCCGGCGGCGTGGCTGTTATTAAGGTGGGAGCTGCTACCGAAGTTGAGCAAAAGGCGCGCCAGCATAAGACAGAGGACGCTTTGGCAGCAACCAAAGCCGCAGTGGAAGAGGGAATTGTTCCCGGAGGAGGCGTGGCATTGCTTCGCGCGGCAAAAGCTCTGGAGGGTTTTCATCTCGAAGATCCAGAAGAGCAGCTTGCAGTGAAAATTTTGCGCAGAGCGTTGGAAGAGCCAATCCGCCAGATTGCAGAGAATGCGGGGAAAGACGGCTCGGTAGTGGCGGCTGAAGTCGCCAAGGGGGAGGGCGCCTACGGGTACAACGCAGATACTGATCGATACGAAGATCTTGTTCAGTCAGGCGTTGTTGATCCGACCAAGGTGGTGCGCATTGCTTTGGAAAGCGCAGTGTCTGCAGCTTCCATGCTTCTCACAACCGAAGCTGTAGTGGCAGAT
>CAYJRT010000035.1:1929-5313 GCA_964372895.1 uncultured Candidatus Saccharibacteria bacterium | reverse complement strand
GAGTACACGGTAGAACCAGAGGAAGGCGAAGAACAGGAAAAACCCATTTTCACAGAAGAACAAGGGAAACGCGACACATACCGCGAAACGATTGAATAACTGTTGGAATGATAGATCGCTACGCCTTGTTACATTGTTGGAAGGTTAGAGCGTGAGAATGTGATATAATTGCTATGAAGGTATATCAGACAAAAATTCCGCCGCTCCCGGGAACCGATTATCGAGAAGTCCATTCGAGAGCCCTTGCCGTCTACAAAGAAATTAAAAAGAAAACGAAAAGGAGGCCATACATCAGGTCTGCCTATTTCAAGAAAGACAAAGTGTTTTTAGATTACTTTTGGCAACACGTCTGGCAGAAAAACTGGAAAGATAGGGTGCGTCGCCTGAAATATTATCCGTGCGCTTTAGACGTAATAAAACATTCGAGAATGGAGCCCATTTCAAAACAGAATCCCAATAAGCCAGGAGAAATGCTCCATCGTTTTGCCGGCATTACTCGCAATAAAGAATTGTTCTTTGCCCAAGTCAAAGAAGACAAGAAAACGGATCAAAAGTCATTCCTGTCAGTTTTTCCTGAAAAATAAAAAAGAAAAAGACTTTCCGCTAGGTGTGGTATATAAACCACGGCCGAAAGCCTTTTTCACTTTCTATTGTAGGTGAAGGATATGGGCTTGTCAAGGGGCCGCATTGGGGAACAGGTATTTAGATGTTGATTACGACCGTAATTGCATCTTACCTTGTTCCATTTCGTTTACTATACCCATGCCTACCAAACAACACCATCAAGATGAAATGTGGAAAGTGTACGAGAAACGGTTGGAGTGTTAGAATGTTAGAAGGTTAGAATGTTGGATTGAGCGGGAGCAAAAGTTTGAACTTTTAGGAAAGAAGGTTATCATTATAATATTGTTATGCATAAGCACGCCAAGACACTGCGCACAAAAATGAGCGAATCACAGGAGCGCTTCATAAAAGCGTTTATTGATATTGCATACGAAAATATGGCCATTGAACAAGAAAATCCACTTTCAAGAAGTGAAGCCTACAAGCGGTATCGCGACGATGCCCTTGATCTTATTCGAGACGGTACATACAAAACAATTCGACTGTGAAGTATGGTGAAGACACCTACTACCTATAAGGAGACGCTTCAGGGCATCCTTGGAATCCATGAGATTGAAAAAATTGTCCTAGATAACTTAATTAAAGTACAGAAGTTTGTATTTCGGGATTATACGAAGCTCACCATTGATGAGCAAACGGCCAAACGCTTGCATCGCCTCCTTGCGGCAAACCTTTTTGAAGAAGCAGGGGAGTATCGAACCCACGATGTCCAACTCGGCTCTTTCGAACCCCCTCCGTACTACAAAATTGCGGAACATATGAAAAATTGGGAAGGAGACTATAGAGAGCGAGCGAAACACGCGAGAAGCGAATCCGAAAAGATTGCAGTCTGCGCGTGGCTTATTCATCGTTTTCTCTGGATTCACCCGTTTTTTGGCTACAATGGGAGAACTTCGCGGCTTTTAGGAGAGCTTTATCTTCTCAAGAATCGTTTGCCTGTTGTATCTTTTCGGGCTACTCCGCGTATTGATTTTGTCAAAGCAGTTAAAGAAGCAACTCAAACGGGTAATTTGAGTCTGCTTGAACAACTTATGAGAAAAAGATCGTCTCAAAACAATAAATAACATCAACTGGGCAAAAATATAAAAAATTAAAAGGGAGAGTATCCTTCGGACGAACCTTAGGCGTACCCCCTCATGGTGATACTCTTATTTTATCAAACTAATACATAAGGTCAGCCCCTACGCCCACCAAACAATACCATCAAGATGAAATGTGGAAAGTGTACGAAAAACGGTTGGAGCGTTAGAATGGTCGAATGAAAGAGGTAATTGACACTACATGGATTGACGAATCTGGCGATAGCGGATTTCGGTTCGAAAGAGGGTCGTCACGATTTTTGGTACTCGTGGCAGTCTATATCATTGAAGAAGGTGTTTCCGAAGAATTGTTTAAACAGGAATTTCGCGAGCTTAAATCGGTATTAGGTGTAAGCGAAGATTATGAGTTTAAGTTTTCCCGATGCAAAGACATTTTTAAGGAAGAGTTTTTCCGTATATTCGCGAAACTCCCCATCCAGTACAAGGCGATTATCGTTGATAAAAGAAATGTGTCGGTACCAGCCCTTCAATCCCAGCCAAAGCAACTGTATTGCGAATTAGTAAGAAGGCTACTGTATGATAATAACCCTCCTTTGCAAAAAGCTACGCTTATACTGGACGAAGCAACCTCGAAAGTTCACCACCAGGAATTTCATAGAACGTTGAAGAATTCTTTAAGCAAGAATCTTGTCCAGAAGTTACGTCAGCAACGATCCCATAGGAACGCGCTGATTCAGATTGCGGATATGATTGCGGGGAGTATTTTCAGAAAGTTCGAAAAAGGCGATGACGCGTATTACAAAATGGTCAAAAAGAAAGAGAAAATCTTAATAGAATTTTAGCAAATGAAAAATCCCATTTACCTGTACTCCTAGAGCCTTGAGTAAATGGGAGTAATTCTACTTTATCAAAATAACACACAATGTCAACCCCTATGCCTACCCAAACAATACCATCAAGATGAAATGTGGAAAGTGTACGAAAAACGGTTGGAGCGTTAGGGAGATGAAAAGTTTGACCTTCCCAAAGAGAAGATTTATAGTAATGGTATATGACTAAGGCGGCAACTATAGACAAAAAGCTCAATGACCGTATTCGCAGACAAGTCATTGACGTTGTGCGCGAAGTTTTGAGCGACTCCGATGCTGGCTTGGAAATTACCCCTGAATTCAGCCGTAAGCTCAACCAGTCCGTCAGGGCGGAGACAGAAGGTAAAACCACGTCGCTCGAAAAAATCTTTAAGGAGTACGGCGCGTAAACTCTCCATGAATCCATGGTATTTTGAGATTACCGATCCTGGCAGAGATGATCTGGCAAGCCTCGATTCGCAAACACGACGGCGCGTCCTTGCAAGACTTAGGTGGTTTACTGAAAACTTCTCTAGTATTATTCCTCTCCCGCTCGGTGGCAAGTGGAGAGGGTTTTTCAAATTACGTGCCGGCGACTGGCGAATCGTGTACAAGCCAGACTACGAAAGTTATCGTGTTGTGGTCCACCGAATTGACCGGCGAGACAAAGTGTACAAAAAACCAAACTAAACACATGGCTCAATTCCAAACTCCCCAATTTATTGAACGGGAAGCGAAAATAATAGGGCCGCTTACGTTTAAACACGCGGCCTACTTGGGCGTGCCGCTCGCCATTAACTTTGCGCTCTGGTTTCTCATCGCAGCAGATCATTTTATTCTGTTTGTGCTGATTGCGTTGCTTCTCGAGGGCA
>CAYJRT010000035.1:0-1829 GCA_964372895.1 uncultured Candidatus Saccharibacteria bacterium | reverse complement strand
CAAGCTTGTCTTGAGAATCTACGAAGCTACGGAACATTTTCCGCAAAAAGAAGTTTTTGGTCTTATCAGTCAAATGAGGAGGGCTGCGGTATCCATTACTTCAAATATCGCAGAAGGATTTAGTAGAAACACCAGCAAAGACAAATGCCAATTGTATACCATAGCTCAAGGTTCACTTACTGAACTTCAAAACCAGCTTCTCATTGCCCGCGATATAGGTTATATTAAAGAGGAAGGCTTCCGAAAAATTGCCGAGCAAACTGTAGTTGTCAACAAGCTGATAAACGGCCTTAAACGGATGCGCGATACAAAATACTAACTACAAGATACTAAATACGCGGGGATATGGCGTCGAGTACTCAAGATTTTTTGGATTTTGAAGAAATCAGGGAAGGAACCATTGTGCTGCCAAACCGGGCGATCCGGGGCGTGCTTTTGGTTTCTTCCACAAACTTTGCCCTAAGGTCACAGGAAGAGCAGGATGCCATTATTTATCAGTTTCAAAGTTTTTTGAATTCGCTTGATTTTTCTTTGCAGGTCGTCATTCAATCGAGGCGCCTTAACATTACCGGATACCTCGATCGGTTAAAGGGTTTAGAGGAACAGCAAACAAACGAGCTCCTCAAACAACAAACAGTGGCGTACCGCCAATTCGTGGAGAGTTTAATTGCGGGTGGCTCCATACTGGCGAAAAACTTTTTTGTGGTAGTGCCTTTCACGCTTTTGGAAGCACTTCCGGGGGGAGAGGCAAGCCACAACATTCTCAAGGTTAAACCAAAGCTCACGGGGAAACTCACCGATGAAGAATTTGGTCGTATGAAAACGCAGCTTTGGCAAAGAATGGAGTTTGTGGCTTTGGGTTTGAGAAGAATGGGACTTCACGTAGCTCCCTTGAATTCAGAAGAATTGGTAGAACTTTTGTGGACCTGGTATCACCCAGAAGAAGCAGAAGTAGGGTATTACCCTGAAGTGCCGCCCGAACTTTTGAAACAGCAGAAAAAAGAGTCGCCTGCGGCGATGTAATCCAAATTACAACTTATGAAATTGCCGTTTTTAAAAACGAAAAGAACAGAAGACATTCCAACCAGAGAACAGATTTTTCAGACCCGCCCCATCACAGAAAAAGATATTATTGCGCCTTCTTCTATTTCCGTGAAACAAGATGTTATTCAGCTCGGCAACAGGCTGGTGAAATCGTTTTTCATATTTTCTTACCCAAGGTATCTCAACACTGCGTGGCTTTCTTCTGCCATTAATCTTGATATTGCAATGGATATTTCTTTGTTTATGCATCCTATCGACACGGGGTACATCTTAAAAAAGCTGCGGAGAAAAGTAACAGAGGTGCAATCTGAAATTATGGAAGAGGAGGCAAAGGGTTTGGTGCGCAACCCGGAATTGGAAACCGCGTTCCAAGATATGGAAACTTTGCGAGATCGGCTCCAAACGGCGCAAGAACGCATGTTCCGTTTCGCTCTCTACGTTACCGTGTACGCGCAAACCGTTGACGAACTGCGGGAAATCCAAACCACGCTTCGTTCCATATTTGAATCGCGTTTAATGTATGTGAAGCCTGCTCTGTATCAACAGAAAGAGGGGTTTCATTCCTGCCTTCCTTATGGAACCGATCTTTTACAGGTCCACAATTCAATGAACACCGAACCTTTGTCTTCGGTATTCCCGTTTGTGTCGTTTGACTTGAGCTCAAACGAAGGAATTCTGTATGGGGTCAACCGCCACAACAATTCTCTTATCTTGTTCGACCGGTTTAGTTTGGAGAACGCGAACTCTGTTGTGTTCGCAACCTCGGGCGCCGGCAAAAGTTACGC
>CAYJRT010000034.1:4964-5406 GCA_964372895.1 uncultured Candidatus Saccharibacteria bacterium | reverse complement strand
ACGAAAGCTGGATTCCTTTTTGGTCGGCGATCACTTTTGTTTCTTTTACAATGCTATCGATGATCTTTGCAATCCCGGCCTTTTTGAACTTGTAGTCAAACCTTCCTTCCTCACTGCGCACCACGTCTAAAAGGTCGTTCACCAAGGCAATCATCCGCTCGTTTGATTGATACCCTTTTTCCAAAAGTTCTTTTTGCGCCTTTTTCAATAACCCGGTATCTCCATCCAGCACCATGCGCAGCACCCATTTTAAAGCAGAGAGCGGAGTGCGAAGCTGATGCGCAGCAATCGAGAGGAATTCTGATTTCATGCGCGAAACTCCTTCGTCGCGCTCTTTTGCATCTTCCAATCGTTCTATCATTTCATTAAACGCGCGCGCCAACTTTCCAATCTCATCATTTGTATCTACGGGAACCCGTTTGCTAAAATCCTCGTTTGCCAC
>CAYJRT010000034.1:0-4954 GCA_964372895.1 uncultured Candidatus Saccharibacteria bacterium | reverse complement strand
CATCACTGCCGTATAGATTGCTTCCAAAGGCATTACAATGCGTCTCGAAACGAACAATGCGCCTAACGTCGAGAACATCACCACAAAGACAAGAGCGCCAAACGCAAACAACACAACCTCTTTTACATGGCGAAACGCAAAAGAGGCCTGCTCTTCTGCAATCACATACCATGGAGTTTCTATCGCACTCTCAAGCGGAACAACGATAAGAGCCCAAGAACCTAATACTTCTTGGCCAACCTCATTTCGGTATGCGCTTTCAAAATCGCCCGAGGCATCGAGTTTTAAAGCTGTTACGATAGGAAGAAAAGAAAAATTATTTCGCGCCAAAACTGTTGAAATGTCGGGATGCGCCACTACGATGCCATCTCCATTAATAATATACGCTCTTGCTTCTTGCCGGGCGATCGTCGGGCCGCTTACCACCTGCTGCATAATGCGGGCGTCGACCTCCGCGAATACTGCGCCTTGGAATTGGTTACGCACATTATAAATTGCGGTGCCAATAGTAAAAAACGGCCTCCCTTCATCAAAATACACATCACTTAAGTATACTCTGCGTTCCCGAACTATTCGAAATGCTTCGCTGGCAGAACGATCACTAAGGTCGTGTTCCCGCATAACGCGATATCTATGCTTTCGGACCACTTCACGGCCTTCGGAGTCAAGAAGAGAAAGATCCACGAACGAATTGTTTTTGAACAAAAGTCGTTCCATCAAAATATCGCGCAACGCTTCATTTTTTGCGATCTCCGGATAAAAAAGCGCTACCTCTTGCGTACGGTGAAACTGGGTAGTAATAAAATGAGCGATTTCCTGCGCAGCGGCATTGGCTATCTGGGCTTCTCTCTCAAGGGCAGTGTGCTTTTGGACATCGCGAAATCGCAAAATTGATGGGTACATTGCTATCCCAAGAGGCAAAATCGCAAACACCAACCCAAAAATTATCAGTTTAGTCCTCAACCGAATCTGCATTAAATTTATGTTAAAGGAAAGGAGAAATTATTCGATTACTCGATCTGCCAACTCAAGAATTTCTGGAGGGATTGAAACGCCAATTTCTGCGGCCACCTTAAGATTGATCACGAGATCATACTTCACGGGAAATTCAATAGGAATTTCATAGGGTTGCGCCATTCCCCGCAGGATCTTATCTGCCATAATCGCCCCTTGTTCGCCTTTCTTCTCAAAGTTTGCGCCGTATGCCAGCAGTCCCACAACTTCGCCAGTGGGACCCGCTTCAATGGTTGCTGGCACCGCAAAAGGAATCTTCGCGCGTTTTCCCATTTCGTGTTCGTATGCCTGTTGATCTGGAATAATGTGGCCGGGAATATGCACCCACGCGTCTTGCTCGTTTTCTTTCACATCATTGAGGATCCGCACCAATTCCTTCTCAAGTCCCGAACCCACAACATTGGTTTTATGCTCCACGATTTTAATACCCAATTCCTTGGCTTGACTGCGTAGCGCAGCCAAATAATCGAGCGCGGGCGCAGCAGGCGAAGTAATCGTAAAACCATCGGTCAACACGCCTATGGTCTTTATGTCTGGAATCACCAAACTCAACACACTCAAGAACTTTCCAACCGAGTCGGCTCGCTTCTCTGCGATGCCCGTTACATTATTGCCCGAAGACTGAAAACTTTTAATAAGCCCTTTCTCTATGGGGTCAAACATATCCAAAGCAACGATTGGTATTGGTTTGCCTGCGGTCTGCGTAACTTCGAGAGCTATATTCCCTTCGGGATTTCCCGTGGTTACAATAAGATCTATTTCTTCTTGAATGTATGAAACGTACACTTCACGAGCTTGAGTTAAACCTTCCGGACTCGGCCGTATGGGATCATGCCGTTTATAGATCACATTCTGGCCTTCTTGATATCCGAGTTCTTCCATTTTATGAAGGAAGCCATTAACTAATTGTTCTCTGGGCGGAGATGCCAGAACAGAAAGCGCAACCACCACAGGGCGCTGTGGCTCCACTGGCTGGGAAGTTCTCCCTAAATACCACAACAATCCTCCAAAAAGAATAAGGAGAAGTGCTATCGTTCCTCCAAAGAGAAGCTGGAGGCGAGGAAGTTTTTGCATTATTTGTAATATACTTATTTGTTAACCTATTGACTTTAAGACCTTTTTAGTACTGTATTATAAATAGAGGGAAAATACAAAATCTTTCCATAGGAGAGGGAATATGGGTTCAGCAAAAAAACAAGGCGAGCTTTGGGGACTCAAAGCAAAAGACTGGGCGTTCGGACAGGAGCCATTACACGAGCCTTTGTGGCGGGCGATGCTTCACGCCGCCGGAATACAGCCCGGTATGCGGGTGTTCGATGCCGGCTGTGGCGCCGGAGGCGCATGTGTATTGTTCGCTGATGCCGGCGCTCAAGTGTTCGGCATTGATGCCGCTGAGCCGTTGATTGAGATCGCCTGGGAACGGGTTCCGATCGGCAAATTCCAAGTGGGAGACATCGAGGACTTGCGCTGCTACCAGTCTCACTTTTTTGATGTCGGGTTTGCCGCAAACTCAATCCAGTTTGCGGAAAACCCGCTCAATGCGCTTTGCGAACTTCGTCGCGTGTGCAAACATAGGGGTAAAATTGCGATCGGCGTCTGGGGATTGCCCCAAGAGTGCGATCAACGTTATGTCTTTGGGGAAGTCCGCAACGCACTACCCGAAGACAAACGGCCGCAAGGCAGCGGGCCATTCGCGCTCTCCATGCCAGAGGTGCTCGAAGAACTCTTCCAGCGAGCTGGCATCAAAATTTTGGAGAGTGGAAGCGTATCCTGTCCATTCGAATATCCCGACATGGAGACTGCCCTGCGCGCCCAACTTTCAGCTGGCCCCGTACAGGCAGTTATCTCTCAAGTCGGCAAAGAAAAAGTGACGGAAGCTGCAAAAAGCGCACTGACGCAATTTCTGCGACCTAACGACTCAATCCTCATGAGTAATACCTTCAAGTTCCTCATCGGCACGCCAGAATACTAGTTTGTGCCAAGGCAAGAGGGCGTCGGAACTGCGTTCCGTCGCCCTCTTTTTCTTTTCAGAAAATCTGAATTACTATCTTTTCCTCTTCAGAGATTTTGTCCACTCATCCAAGTGCCGCGCCGCAACATCGCGGCCTCCCAAGCCAAACGCCAAAGCAATCGCCACTGCCAAAGAACCCAAAGTCAATCCAAATGCGATGCTGATAATCTCGTTTGCCAAACCCATTTGCCGCAACGCCATAGCTCCCGCGAATACAAGAATTGCAACCTTCGCAGCCAAAGCAAGAAAGTGTGTTTGCTTACTCTTGCCTTCAGAAAACGCCTTTGAGGCCACGTTTGCCAAATACAGCCCAATCGCGAAGATAACAAGCCCGAAAAGAATATGCCCGGAAAACACAATGAACTCTGCGGTAAGGTCTGCCAATATCTGAAACCCTAGAAGTCGGAGCGCTTCGACGAAAGCAAACAGAAAAATGGCAACCAATACAAGGTACCCAACAACATCGGAAGGCTTCCAAGATCCGCGCATTCCCTTGCCGAACCCCAAGAGCGCCAAGATATTGTCGAATCCTACGGCAGCCAACAAATTCGTAACGAGTCCGCTCACTACCCGGCCTACAATATACGCAAACAGCATTACAATCCCCGCGGCAAAGACAGAAGGAATGGCTGCGAGAATAATGTTCAGCATATTGCTTGCGGGAGTTGTTACCGCGTCCAAACCGAGCGCGTTCAATCCTGCGATCAATACGGGAATCAGCACCAAAATGTACGCGACTACTCCAAGCATTCCAGAAAGCGTTTGACTACCCAAAATCTGTGCGATGCCCACGCGTTCTGCAAGATGATCAATACCCAAGGCCATCAAAAGATTTGTTGCGATGCGCTGTATGATTCGTGCTACAAACCAACCCACAAACAGTAAAAGTCCTGCCCCCAGAAGATTCGGCAAAAAGGTCATCACCTTATCAATCATTCCCTGCACCGGCTCCAACAATCCACGAAGCGCTAAAGCGTCCAGCAATGCCGGCAAGAACAGAAGAAAGATAAACCAGTACACGGCGTCAGAAAGGGTTTTTGCCATAGGCACTGCTTTTTCGCGCCGTACCCCAGCTTGCACTTCCAGTTGTTTATCTATTTTCGCCACACTCAACACGCGCATTGTTATCAGACGGGAAGCGCTTGCCACAACCCAAGCAATCAATAAAACAAACCCTGCTTCAATCAACCGAGGAAGGTACGATGAAATCTGCCCAAGAAAGTTATCGAGCGAAGAAGCGATAAGAGAAAGCCCAAGAGTTTCAAAAAACGCAACCAACGTAAAAAGTAAAATAAAGTAAAATACAATCTTTGCAATCCATCGTTCTACCTCAACACCTTTCACCACATGACTTCCTATTAACCACGAGGCGATCCGTTCGTCGAGCGTAGTGCGCCGCAATGCTCCTCGTACGATTCCCGCAATTAACAAAGCGACAATCCATCCTAAAAGCAAAATTGCGAGAGCGCCCACCAAGCTTGGCAGATATGCGCCAAAACTCATTGTGAGTTCATTCATAAAATCCAAACTGTTCATTGAAATTGATGAGTCAAAAATTTTCTTTCATTCGTGCGACCTTTCGATACATAATTATTTTATTATACTACATACCAATGCAATGAGAGAAGCGTTTTATCCACAGCAAAGCTTATTTTCCCAAAGCGATCACATTGCGCAGCAAACACGCGACCGTGAGAGGGCCAACGCCGCCCGGCACCGGCGTAATTGCCCGCACTTTTTCTACTACCGCGTTAAAATCCACATCGCCAGAAGTTGTTCCGTGTTCCATGGAAGTGCCCGCATCAATCACTACGCTTCCCTTCTTGAGCATGGAACTTTTAATGAGTTTCGATTTCCCCACTCCAGAAATGAGGATATCTGCCTGTTTCGTAAAAGCGGCAAGCGACTTTGTTTTCTCATTCACAGAGC
>CAYJRT010000033.1:0-5424 GCA_964372895.1 uncultured Candidatus Saccharibacteria bacterium | reverse complement strand
AACTGGCAAGGAGAATGAAGCTAGCAGCTATCTGGCCGCCATCCGTCATTTGCCCTGGCTTTCCGGGCTTGGTATAGGTGTCGAGAGTAAGCCCGGTACCGGGAATAGACGCCGCATATTCAACGTTCGTGCCAGCCTGATGTGATGGGGCAATAGCTGGAGGTGCCATCTGCTCTGGAGCAGATGGTGCTTGCCTTGCAGTCTCAACGCTAGATGAGTTGCCGCCGACCAGGGTGCTGACGATGGCAATGCCGATTGCCACGAGCGCAAGAGCGATCGCGGCTATGGCGATTGCCATCCACGGCATTCGCCGTGGCAGGGGGAGCTGGACCTGAATTTGCTTCTGTGCCATTTCTGGCCTCCTTTCTGAACTTCAGATTTTTCAGTATTATTTTTATGTGCCGATAAAGAACCATCTTAATGCTACCAAGGTTCCCTTGGATTTGTCAAGGGTTTGGATATTTGCTATGATACCATTGCTATGGATAAAATCACTACCAACAACGAAAGATTACTACAGACCCTCTTCTCTGGGAAAAGGGGCAAGAAATACTTTGGGAAACACGTGGTTGTCATTGGAGGGAAAGCGGCTATCCTTCCATCTAATGATCAGCAAGCCACGCGACTTATTGAAAGGCTCGAAGCGCAATACCCCGGACAAACACCCCAGCTTGTTTTTATCCCCCGGCCCGAGACCTACATCTTATGGATAAGATAAAATTTGTATTTCGCGCCATTCCCTCGGAGATTTTTGGTACGATCTGGCGCCCCTATGCAGATGTCCTTATGAGAAAGAAAGACCAAACGAGCTGGAGAAAGGCCACGATGGTAATAGACACAGGAGCAGACTATACTATTCTGCCTCGTTCTTACGCAGCATATCTCGGAATTGATTTGGGTAAAGATTGCATTGTTCACAATACCCATGGAATAGGAGGCGCCGAGACGGTGTATTTCTATAAGGATTTATTAGTGAAGCTTGGCAATTTTCAACGAAAGATTCCCGTTGGATTTTTAGAGCGAGATGACATTCCACCGCTGTTGGGCCGACACGAATTCTTTGAAACATTTCGCAGTGTTTTCGAAAAACACACGATAACTTTTGAATAAGGATACATAACCTTAGCATAGCTTACGCAAATAAAAGAGTTTTATCGGAAACTATGTCAGAAGCTCAAAGAAAAAACATAGCAAGGGCGAAAAAAATTGTGCAGTTGTATGCGCAACTCTTACAAAAAAGCGGTTTTCCTGTTTCGAGAGCATTTCTGTTTGGTTCCCATGCAAAGGGTAATGTTCGTAGAGGAAGCGATATTGATGTATGTATTATCTCAAGAGCCTATGACGGGAAGGATGATCAAAAGCGGTTGTTCTTATGGGAAAGTTGTATGTGTTTCTCTGTCGCTTGTGAAGACGATCGCTGTTTCAAGCGACATATACATTTGGAGAAAGCATTTGAAGAAAGCATCAGGAAGAGATTTCGTACCAGCGGCCAAAGATGTTCACGTCAAACCCGAGGACGCCCAAAAGGAAATTAAGAAAGAGCCACGAGAAAAGCAGGATAAGCGCTCCTTTGCCTACCGCAGACCAGATGGCGCGCACCTTTGCCATGGCGGCTGGTCCGCCAAATTGGAAGAAAAAGATTGCTCCAGTAGCTACTACCAAAAGAACAATAATAAGCGGCACTAACTTCCAAAGGGTAAAGTCTATAACATTTTTGAGAAGTAAAAAGAAGTGTTTGAGTTCGCAGTTTTCGGTTTCGTCCCAAGGGGTGGCTGGGTCGTCAATAATCACGCCGCACGGAAGCAAGCCATAACGGCTAGGCGCGCCATACTCAATGGCAACTTTGCCAGCGCCTGTTTTCTCGCCATCGAAGGCTTCAAGTTGGAGTACATAGTCTCCTGCTTGAGAAAGGTTGATATCAGTGTTTGCTCCAGAAGGATTGCTAAAACTTACATTTCCAGGGCCAGAAATCTTCTTCCACGTGAGAGATAGGTTGCCCGTAGGATTTGGAGGATTTGGATTTGGCAGGCCGTCGTCGCTTACCGCTCCCTGAAGAGTTACAGGAAGAAAGCCAAAATCAACAGAAAGCGCGGGAGGACTTATGCTCACAATCGGCGTGTTATTGAGGATTTTGATTGCGATTGTATCTGAACCAATAGCAGACGTATCGTCTGCTTCAAGTTTAAATGCGTAGTCTCCGCTTGCGGTAAAGATTACATTCGTGGCTGCTGAAGTAGGCGAGGTTATGTTTACTTTTGAAGCATCTCCTGCAACTAAACTCCACGCTACGGTGTAGGGAGCTGGAAAACCGTCATCTGTGACAGTTCCAGAGAGCGTTGCGCTCACGGAAGGCAAGCCGAAATCTAAGGTTTGATCCAGACCCGCATTTACAATGGGCGGCTTATTCATGACAACTCTAATTGGCCCAAACAATGTTCTGGGATCTTGGGTATCTGACGTTACTCCGCCGCAGTGCACGCCTGCTTCGGTAATACAGTTATTATCTGTGCCCAAGGAATTTGCGTTGTCTATCGCGTGAATTCCATACCACCAATCTTGTCCTAGTTCGGGAGAATGAGTAAAGTTTGTAGCGCCAATTAGGCCTACTTGAGTCCATCCTACCGCGCCATCTGGACTTTGCCATACTTCGTAATGCTGGATACCAGAACCACCTGTATTGTCGCTTGCTGTCCAGGCGAGCGTTATTGATCCCGAAGTGGTTATAAGAGGATCAGTGGTGTGATCTACGGTTGTGGCGCCGTCTGACGCTGTGAAACTCGTGATTGTGGGCGCGGTCAGGTCAATAGAGAAGAACCGTTCAGCAGTCGTAGTATTCACTGGATCGCTTGCAGAGATTCTCACTCCGCACGCATCGACCCCTTGCGTGAAGCACCAAGCAATATCAATAGTCTTTTGCTGATCAGAGCCGCAGACACTGATCCCGTTTTGTCTTTGAACCCAGTCTTCACCCCCATCTTTTGTAGAGAGTGTGCAGGTTTGGATTTGGATAGGGGTATCCGTAGCATCATACTGGACAGTAAAGTTTGCATTTTGCCACGAGCCTGCTGCGGGGAAGTCAAAAGAGACAACTGGAGGAGTTCTGTCTAAGATTACTTTGATAGGGCCGCGGTTTGTTCTGGGATCCAGAGTATCTGACGTTACTCCGCCGCAGTGCCCGCCTGCTTCCGTGATGCAGTTGCCTGCCTTGTCCACCACATGGATCCCATACCACCAGGCGCCATCTGCAGGAGGCGTGTCACTCGTGCTCGTGGTAGCCGGGGCCATGTTCGCGCCTACCTGTCCCCAGCCTTCTGCGTCACGAGCTCTCCACAGCTCGATATGATCAGTAGTTGATCCTCCGGTGTCTGTGGCTGTCCAGGTAATGGTTATGGGAGCAGAACTGGCAAGAACAACCCCTGGTTTTGCTATCTCATTGACCTTAAAGTCTGTTACCGTAGGAGCAGTGAGGTCAATGAGCCAGGTAAAGGAAGCAGGGGTCGCATCAGTGTTGCCAGCAATGTCAGTAGCCCCTACCTGAAAGGTGTGAGATCCTTGGGCAAGACCAGAGTAGGTTTTACCGGCAGAAGCACAGGAAGTGAACGCTGCTCCATCCAGACTGCATGCGAATGTGCTGCCTGCTTCAGTGCTGTGGTAGGTAAAAGGTGCAGAGTTGCTATTGGAGAGAGCGGGAGGAGTACTATCAATGATGGTGTCGGGAGAGCTGGTATCCAGAATCACCTTGATAGGGCCGCGGTTTGTTCTGGGATCCAGAGTATCTGACGTTACTCCGCCGCAGTGCCCGCCTGCTTCCGTGATGCAGTTGCCTGCCTTGTCCACCACATGGATCCCATACCACCAGGTACCGTCTCCAGGGTCATTCACAAATCCAGAGATTGCATTAAGATTGATGGAGTCCCAAGATCCTGGCGCTCCTCCTACGTCAGGAGCTCTCCACACTTCCGTATGATCAATGCCAGAACCGCCAGTATCTGTGGCTGTCCAGGTAATGGTTATGGGAGTAGAACTGGCAAGAACAACCCCTGGGGGCTTGGCTGTCCTATTGACCTTAAAGTCTGTTACTTTGGGCGCGGTCAGGTCAATAGAGAAGAATCGTTCGTCTTGCGCTGCGTCTGCCCTAACTCTGACTCTGCACTCGTTTACTCCTTCGGCGCTGCACCAAGCAGGCACTTGAACAGATTTGGATTGTCCTGATCCGCAGGAGATAGTCCCTTTGTTGCTCCAGGTTCCGCTGGCGCCATTTTTAATCTCTATTTCGCACGCGATCGCGTTGGACGTATCATAAGTCACAGAAAAGTTAGCGTTCTGCCATGACTCTGCGGCAGGACTGTTAATTGTTGCAGAAGGCGGAGGTGGAGGCGGAGGAGGAGGCACTGGCGGCGGAGGTGGGGGAGACGGAGCCACAGGACATGTCTGGCTTTCCGACGGTTTTACCGCATCTGGATCCGAACAGGTCGTATCAACTAGCGTACAAGTTCGTGTTTGAATACTAGGGTCGTGACATGGAGGAGATGCAGGATCCCAATCGCCACAGCTCCACGCGTCAGAAGTACAAACCGGTTGAGGTAGACAGCTTCCCTCCGCACAGCCATAAGTGCACTCCTCTACAAGTGTTTCGCTGCACAAGTTATCTCTTTGCCAAACATCCCCATTCCTACAAAAAGTTGAAGGGGTGCAGTGACTGCAAATATTAGTTTCGTGGCAAGTGAGGTATGTCCTCCCATCAGCTTGACAGCCACTACTTAGATCAGAACAGAAGGGTACGAGGAATGGACTGAAATCACCTGAGCAGTTTGCGTTTTCATAGACTACTCCTGCACATATATTTATATGCGTCGCCAATGTATCAGCCGGAGAGAGAAAAACGACTAGACCCAAAACAAGGGCAAACAAGAAAAGTAATATGTTGAAACCTTTGGCCATATTTCACCTCACCTTTGATAGGCGCCGACTACTTTGCCCCCTTTGCTTACAAAGATTCCAATTTCGCCTTCAAGCTGTTTGTCTTCAAATTGAACCGGACTATCCAAGCGCATAATAATATGCCAAAACCGTTCTTCTGGAGGAGAGGACAGAGCAAATTCCGATTCCTGTTGCACGTCTTCAAGCAATTCGACTATCACGATTTCTCCGCGAAATCTTTCTTGAACAAACTCCACTGTTTGTTTACAAATGTCATGCCACTTGTCCTTATACGTTGCGCAAACGTCCATGGGTTGAGGCGGCAATTCTTCCCTCTGAAAAACCTTCATCCAAAACCAGATGTTAGCGGCCAGCGCGGCAATCAAGATGATCGTTACGATACTAAGGGGGAGAAACTTCATTCATGTATTATAAAGTTTCTGCAAGATTTATCCAGTCTTTAGAGATTTTTGTATGTTTTCTCGCTTCTTCTTTCCATTGCGA
>CAYJRT010000032.1:0-5501 GCA_964372895.1 uncultured Candidatus Saccharibacteria bacterium | reverse complement strand
TATAAATATCTCCTGCCTTCTGGCACAATTCCCATAGTTTTTGGCTCGATGCATGGTGTTCTTTGCTACCTCCTTTCTGGAACACATCGAATTCTACACCGAGCTTTTTTGCTAAGTCCTGAAAAAACACTGCGTTTTGATCAATAAACTCCTGAACAGGAACCCCTGCTTTCTCTGCGGCCTGCACGTTCTTTAAGGCGTTTTCATCTGAACCAGACAACAGCAAAACGTCTTCTCCTTTTAAGCGATGAGAACGCGCCACCACATCTGCCTGCACAAATTCCAACGCATGACCCAAATGAGGCCTTGCGTTCACATATGGAATCGCCGTTGTAACATAAAACTTTGCCATATTACACTCTGTTTTGAATCAAAGCATCGACAACCGAAGGGTCGGCCAAGGTGCTGGTGTCGCCGAGCTCTTGGAAATTACCCTCTGCAATCTTTCGCAAAATCCTCCTCATAATTTTGCCCGAGCGCGTTTTCGGAAGCTGCTCTGCAAACTGAATTTTATCTGGCTGCGCAATAGGGCCAATCTCTTTGCGAAGCTGTTGAACCAAAGCCTCTACCAAAGCTGCGGAAGGTTGATACCCTTGTTTTAACGTAACAAAGCAATACATTCCTTGCCCCTTAATATCATGGGGAAATCCTACCACTGCGGCTTCTGCCACACTTTCGTGCCCTACAAGCGCGCTTTCAATCTCTGCAGTGCCAAACCGGCGCCCTGCAATGTTCAATACATCGTCCACTCTGCCCAAAAGCCAGTAAAAGCCATGTTCGTCTTTGCGACACCCATCGCCTGTAAAGTATTTACCGGGAAATAGTGAGAAATACACATTTTTCACGAGCTCATTTTTTGAATCACCATAAACTCCCCGAATCATTCCTGGCCAAGGTTTGGCAATAACCAACTTTCCTCCCTCGTTTGTGTCTGCAAGAGAGCCATCGTCTCTCAAAATTTCTGGAACAACCCCAAAGAATGGAAAAGACGCAGAACCTGGTTTTGTAGGAGTAGCTCCTGGAAGAGGAGTTATCATGATTCCTCCTGTTTCTGTTTGCCACCAGGTATCCATTACAGGGCAGCGCTCTTTACCGATCACGCGATAATACCACATCCAAGCTTCAGGGTTGATGGGCTCACCAACTGTGCCTAAAATCCGAAGACTCGAAAGATCGTGCTTATTGGGCCATACTTCTCCCAGGCGCATTAACGCGCGTATGGCAGTAGGCGCTGTGTAAAAAATAGTTACTTTATATTCCTCAACAATTTTCCAAAAACGATCAGGTTCAGGATACATCGGGGTCCCTTCAAACATGAGTATCGTAGCTCCATTTGACAAAGGCCCATACACCACATACGAATGCCCAGTAATCCATCCAACATCTGCGGTGCACCAATACAAATCTTCGTCTTTGATATCGAATATGTATTTAAAAGTACAGGTTGCGTACAGCAAATACCCGCCCGTGGTATGTAAAACTCCTTTGGGTTTACCAGTACTTCCGCTCGTATACAGAATAAACAAAGGGTCTTCTGCGTCCATTTGGACAGGTTCTTTGACACCAGAAATACGAGAAGCTTCCATTTCTTCTGCCCACCAAAAATCGCGATCCGGTTTCATGGCGCAGCTTGTATTTCCTCGGTTGTACACGATTACTTTTTGTACATCAGGGCAGCTTTCAAGCGCCTCGTCAACTTTCTTTTTTAACTCGATCACTTTGCCTCCGTGAAATCCCACATCTGAAGTGACCACCATGTGCGATGTGCAGTCCAATATCCTGTTTTTCAGCGCCTCTGCTGAAAACGCAGAAAACACCACCGAATGAATGGCTCCAATGCGGCTGCACGCAAGCATGGCAATCGGAAGCTCTGGAACCATAGGCATGAAAATGGTAACAGTTGCGCCCTTTTTTACCCCGTGTTTTTCCAGTACATTGGCGAACTTGCAAACCTCTTCATATAATTGCTGATATGTGAGCGTACGCTTTTCTTTCTCATCTTCTCCCTGCCAAACAATTGCAGCTTTGTTTCCTCTCCATGAAGAAACATGTCTGTCCAAACAATTATATGATACGTTGAGCTTTCCGCCTTCAAAAAACTTCACATAGGGTTTCTCTGCTTCGCCGATCTGTGAGAAATCATACTCCATTACGAGATCCCATTTTTTAAACCACGAGAGGTGCTGTTCTGCTTGTTTTGCCCAAAATACTTCCGGACTCTCCGTAGACTCTTTGTAGAGCCTTTGGTATTCTTTAAGATCTGAAATATGCGCGAGCGAGCTTACGTTTTTTGGGGGATAAAACATTGCCATAGAATATCTCTTTTTAGCTTATGTATGCCACGCCTTCAACCTTTTTATAGGCTTCCATAATACAAAAATTCGTGACCATAGTAATGCCGTAGTCTTGCGCAAATCGCTCTGCCTGCGGGGTATTAATGCCTTCTGCCAGCCAGACCGTTTTTATATTTCCCCGCTCCACGACTTCTTCCATACATGCTACTACTGCCTCGGGTTTTCGGAAAATGTCCACGATGTCAATCCGAATACCTTGAGGAACTGCCAAAAGACTTGGATAGGCCTTCTCCCCTAACACCTCCTGGATATTGGGATTCACAGGAATAATGCGATAGCCTTTTTCCTGAAAATATTTTGCCACGCGATGGCTATGGCGTTCAGGCTTATCAGATAAACCGATGACGGCAATTGTTCTCGCATTTTTCAGGATATCTTCATGCCTAATGTCTTCCACTTCTATAGTAACAGGGGCCACGCCCTCCCATTGCCAATCTTCAAGCTCCGTGGGATCTTCTCCAAACTTGGTAATGTACGCCGTATGTTCTGTAAGGCTTTTTTGGTATGCTGCAATCAACCTATTTTTCCTCTCTTCTGGAAGCACGCCTTCTTTCGCGGCAGTTTCCACAATTTCAATGGCTAAGTGATACCGATCTGTTTTATTTCGAACCAACATATCAAAGGGCGTGGTTGTTGCTCCGTTCTCCTTGTAGCCGTGTACTGAAAAACGCTGCGGATTTTTGACAGAAAAAAGCATTGCTTTCATCACTTCTGGATAACCGTGGAAGTTCACGATAACCGGCTTATCCACCGTAAAGTATTTCTCTGCATCAGGAATTTGCGCATGGAATTCTTTTTCGCAAGAGCAGGCAGCTTGCAAGCGCATCATGTTCACGAAACGAATGCGTATTGACGGCTCATCTTTTTTTACGAGTGCAAGCGCGGCCATGGCTTCTTTACTCACATAATCGCCAATGCCCACAAGCACGAGATGCGGATCCTTATCGCTCGCAAAATCCCAGATTTGGATACCTCCGTCTTGAAGCGTTTTTTTAGCTTCAGAAAGTGTGAGCCAGCGCGGCTCCGGCGTTTTTCCAGCCACAACAACATTCATCTGGTTCTTGGAGTCTAACGTTTCTTCCATTACTGCAAGCATGCTATTATCATCGACCGGAAAATAGACCTTGACAAAATCATTATGTTTTTCAAGCATACCTGAAATAAAGCTGGGATTCTGGTGAGAATATCCATTGCGTTCTTGCCTCCAAACGGTAGAGGTTAATATATAGTTGAGAGATGGAATGTCCAGGCGCCAGGGCACAAGACGCGCATATTTTAAAAACTTTTGGTACATATGTGCCATGCTGGAAAAAATCTGGGCAAAAGCTTCATAAGTCGCAAGAACCGCATGCCTGCCAGAAAGAATATATCCTTGCGCAAGTCCGTGCAGATTGAGTTCAGAGAGCATTTCGAGAACCCGCCCGTCTCTCTTCATATCTTTGTCTGTCGAAAAATACGGCCAAACAAATCCGCGAGAAGTAGCCTCAAACACCTCATCAAGACGATTCGAATACGTTTCGTCGGGAGACAGTAAACGAAAATTTCTCTGTTTTTTATTGAGCACAAAAACTTCTTTCAGATACGAACCCGCCATTCGCATAGCGTTGGATTCTACCTCCCCTCGCACGCCAATTTGCTTGGCAAGCTTTTCTGGTTTTGGTAACACGAGCGGTTTGTAGTGTTTGCCAAACACAGAAGGATTGTTCCCCATGAGCAAACTGTCTTCCGGAATAACAGATAACACCTCTCTGGTAAACCCTTTTTTCTTATCAAACAATTCTTCAAAATGATATGATCTCATCCATTCCTCAAGCGCCTGTAGTTCTTGCTCATCCCCCCGCACCGTAGGCATCACAACCTGATGCGCCAGAATCGTTCCTTCAATTTGTTGTCCTCGTAATTTCTTAACAGTGGTCCAGCCCTTGGGAGTTTGAAGAATAATCACTGGAAAGCGTGGTTTGAACGGCGCGTTAATTTTTCTGGCTTCACGCTGAATTTTCTTAATGCGTAGATAGCACATTTCAAGGGTTCTGAGCATTTTCTCATAAATATGAGGTCCTGCCACAAAAAATGGCTTGTATCCATATCCTAAGAAAAGTTCTTCAAGTTCTTGATCGCTCATCCTGCCAAAAATCGCAGGTCCAGAAATTTTATAGCCGTTGACGTGCAGAATCGGCAAAACAGCTCCATTGGTTGCAGGGTCAATTAATTTGTTAATATGCCATGCAGTTGCTATAGCTCCAGTCTCTGCTTCGCCATCTCCTATCACACACACTGCCAACAAATCCGGATTGTCTAAAATTGCACCGTATGCAGAGGCAAGCGAGTAACCAAGTTCTCCGCCTTCCAGCATCAACCCTGGCATTTCCGGACTGCAATGGCTGGAAAAACCATACGGCCAAGTAAACGTCTTGGAAACATATGCAATTCCTTTGATATCGCGAGTTGCCTTCTTGTAATACTTTCCGAGCGTGCCCTCCAAAAATAAGTTCGCCTGCAATGCAGGCATGCCATGCCCTGGCCCAAGGACAAAAAGAGTTGACTGTCTATGTTTCTTTACCAAATAATTCACATGGCCATACACAAAGTTAATACCAGGACAAGTCCCCCAGTGACCAGAAAGTTTTGGTTTAATATCTTCTGCCTTCAATGGCCGTTCGAGGAGAAAATTATCCTGCAGATATATTTGTGCAACAGTTAGATAATTGGTCGCGCGGATGTATGTATTGATGGTATCTAAAGTTTTCTTCATATTAATAGGAAATAAAACCAGCCCTTGGCGGGGCGGCAAGAACGAATCGAAAGATTCAGCTCCAAACAAAGCGACCCCGCCTCAAGAGGTGGTTTCGCTCACGGTCGCTGTTTGCTGGGTTTTCAGCGGCACGTTCTGTGCTAGCCCTCGGCAACAACAATAACTCCGCCCCCATCGGGAGAAAGATTTTTCAGAACCAACATTCTTTCTTGTGCTTACCATGATACTCGAATCATAGAAAACTTATAAAAACCTGTCAACCCCTCTCCTCATGTAAAATTAATCGCAATCACAAATTCGCCTTTTAATTCATCGTTCCCAATTTTTTCAATAACTTCAAGAATACTTCCTCGGTAAACGGTTTCAAACTTTTTGGTGAGCTCGCGCCCCACTAC
>CAYJRT010000031.1:0-5705 GCA_964372895.1 uncultured Candidatus Saccharibacteria bacterium | reverse complement strand
GGAAACCTCGGATGTGGAAGCGGTGCTTAATGGAGATTTGGAAGCATTTATCGAGGCTGAACTAAGACAATGATTTCGTATCGCAATGTTACCAAAATTTATCCTGACAAGAGCGTAGCCTTACAGAATATCACATTTGATGTGCAAACAGGTGAGTTTGTTTCTGTAGTAGGGAAATCGGGAGCAGGGAAAACTACGCTTTTAAAACTCTTGCTCGCAGAAGAACGCCCCACTCAAGGAGAGGTGTTGTTTGATCAGCTTGTGGTGCACCAGCTTCGTTCTTCTGATCTCCCGCAGTTGCGAAGAAGTATTGGAATGATTTTTCAGGACTACAAGCTTTTGCGCTCCAAAACCGCATACGAAAACATTGCGTATGTAATGGAAGTAATGGGTCTGGACGAAGAGACTATCGAGAGAGATGTAAGAGAAGTGTTGGAAATTGTGGGGCTTGGAGAGCGCGCCAATCACTATCCTTTTCAGCTTTCCGGAGGAGAGAAGCAGCGGGTGGCAATTGCTCGTGCGTTGATTCATAGGCCCAGTGTGATCATGGCAGACGAACCGACTGGCAATTTAGACCCCTATCATGCGCGCGACATTGTGCGCTTGCTTTTGAAAATCAATGAGCTCGGCACAACCGTGCTTTTGGCAACCCATAACAAAGAAATCGTGAATCGCCTGGGGCGCCGCGTTCTTACTCTTTCTGAAGGTAAACTGGTGCGCGATGAAAAAGAAGGTAAGTTTATTGTACTATAGTCTATGTTTACTCATTTGAAACGCATTGTGCGTTCTGGTTTGGAAAAATTCTCGCGCGATCAAAGTTCCAGTGGGGCTGCCCTCATGGTGATGACAATCGTGCTTTTGATGGTGAGTGCTCTGTTCGTCCTTCAGGGCATGAGCACGTTTCTCGTGGAAAGACTCCAAGAGAGTGTGGACGTAAGTGCCTATTTTCAGGATGCAGTTGGCGAAGAGGAAATTTTTGAAGTGAGGCAAAAACTTTTCGATTTAGAAGAAGTAACTGACGTGGAGTATATTTCCAAAGAAGAGGCGCTGCGGCGATTCATTGAAGCCAACCAGGGCCAAGAAGAGATTTTGAAGCCTTTAGATGCTGTTGGGAGAAATCCATTGCTTGCGCATCTCAATGTCAAAGCGCGCGATCCCAGCGAATACGAGAAAATCGCTGAATTTCTTTCGCGCAAAGAGTTTAGTTCTGCAATCGCGAGCGTTGATTTTCTTAATCGCGCGCCCATTATTGAACGCCTCTCTCTTATTACATCGGGTATTCGGGCAGGCGTGTTGGCGATTGTTATTGCGTTGTCTGCCATTGCGGTGTTAGTGGCATTCAACACGATTCGCTTAACGATTTACAACTCAAAAGAGGAAATTGAAATCATGCGTTTGGTGGGCGCTTCCAACTGGTTTATCCGCGGACCATTTCTTGTGCAGGGAGTGTTGGTAGGGGTGGTAGCGACTTTAGGAACATTTATACTTCTCTTTGCATTGAGCTTTTTCTTTGGCAGCCATGTGCGCGCCTTTAGTGGATTTGATGTTTTTTCGTTTCTTGTGTCACAAATTTTTTGGCTCTTGTTGCTCCAGCTTGCGGTGGGCGTTGGCTTGGGCGTATTCTCTGCCGCTATCGCCATCAATAGGTATTTGAAGATATAATAAAGGAGGGCGCGCGAATGCGCGCCCTCGTTATTGAATTTTGAGTAAAAATTCGGTATACTGTCACTGCACTTTGCGGGTTCGTCTAATGGTAGGACACGTCCCTCTGGAGGATGGTATTGGGGTTCGAGTCCCTGACCCGCAGCCGTTCGGCTTCGCTCGTTTTACTCGCTTCGCTCACGGCTGGACACGAGTAAAGAAAGAGGTTCTCATTGCTGGAAATAGAGAATTGTTGAAAAAACTTTAATCAAACAACCGTCAAGACGGCGATTTTTTGGTTGTAATGAATTTCTCGAAGAGGTAGAGTAAAACTTGCGTAAATATATGAATACAGAAAAATTTGATGTGGTTGTGGTGGGGGGAGGGGCCTCGGGGATGATGGCAGCAGGGAGAGCGGCAGAACGAGGCAAGCGTGTGCTTTTACTCGAGAAAAATGAAAAGCTGGGAGAAAAGTTAAAAATCAGTGGCGGTGGGCGTTGCAATATCACCAATGCCGAATTTGACGAACGAGTGCTGCTCAAAAATTATGGCAAGGCAGAGCAGTTTTTGTATTCTGCTTTTTTCCAGTTTGGCGTGAAAGAAACCTTTTCTTTTTTTGAATCAAAGGGATTGTCGCTTGTTGTTCAGGCACGCAAGCGCGCGTTTCCTCATACCGAACGTGCGCTTGATGTATATAATGTCTTGGAGAAATATATACGAGCAGGCAAAGTAACTATCAAAACCAACTCACCCGTAACGCGCGTTGCTTCTGACGGGAGCAAAATTAAAAGCGTAATAGCTGGTGAGCGGGAATACAAGGCACAATCTTATATCTTTGCTACTGGTGGTGTGTCGCATCCTGAAACAGGATCAACAGGGGATGGATTTGGCTGGCTCGCACAACTGGGTCATACAGTTTCAAAGCCAACGCCAACAATTGTGCCGCTCGCTGTGGCTGAACTGTGGGTGAAAGAATTAGCTGGCGTGTCGCTCTCATTTATGAAAATCACTTTCTTTGTCGATGGAGTGAAGCAGTTTTCAGAAACTGGCAAAGTTTTATTCACCCACTTTGGCATTTCCGGTCCCCTTATTTTAAATATCGCCTATAAGGTAAATGACTTGCTGCACAAAGGTATTGTGACCGCAACAATCGATGTGTTTCCAGATACTGACTTAGGCTCACTCGACCGCAGAATTACCGCACTGTTTGATCAGAATAAAAACAAAATGCTCAAGAATATTTTTAAAGATATTGCTCCTGCGGGCACAAGTCATAGTATTGTATCTCTTTTGAAAGGATCTGTTGACCCCAACAAGAAGGTGCATAGTATTACCCAGGAAGAAAGAAAGTTTATTGTGCATACTCTTAAGGCGTTGCCACTTACAATTACCGGACTCATGGGATATGATCGGGCAGTTATCGCAGACGGCGGAGTTCCACTAGAAGAAATTGATATAAAGACCATGCAATCCAAAAAGATCGAGAATCTCTATGTTATTGGCGATCTTTTGCACATCAACCGTCCTTCCGGTGGCTACTCTTTGCAGCTTTGTTGGACAACCGGATATGTGGCGGGGAGTCATGTATAATTGAGTGCAGGAGTAGCCAGCGAGACGTTTTTTGAAGGAATGTAGACGAATTCAAGCCCTCGACGGGCTGTTTGATTAAGTGGATTAAATCCAAGAGGAGGAAAGTAGGATGTTCCTTGACAAAACTTTTGCGGAAGAAGCAAAGAGACTGCTCCTTTCAAATTCTATACTGAAAGGTCGCAGGTTTGTGTCTCCAGACGGGAAACATTATCCTCATCAGTGGTTGTGGGATTCTTGTTTCCATGCGATTGTGCTGGCATTCCTCGGATTGCCAGAGACAACCGAAATAGCAAAGAATGAAATTCGTACTCTGTTGAGAAAACAGAGGAAAGATGGCTTGGTCCCGCATATGATCTATCGGGACGGAGTGAGATTAAGGGATATTGAGCGTTGGACATTTGGTTTTAGGCATGCCGCGAGTGCCTATTCTCAACCGCCCGTGTTCGCGGAGGCACTGAAGTGGATTAATGACAAAGAGTTTACACAGGAAGTGTTTGGAAGCGTTCTGCGGGCGTTTCTGTATTTTGTTGAAAAACAAGATCCAGATAGGGATGGATTGATCTCAAATTTCCATCCTGCTGAAGTAAGAGATGCTGCTCCCGAATTTGATCGCTTTGCTTTGCGCATTCCGGGGAAACATCGTGTTGCGAATACAGGACTTCACCACACGTCAATGTTTTTCCGGAATGTGTGGTATTCCATTTTGGGTTGGGATGTGCAAAAAATCTGGAAGTGGGGAGGTATTGATGTTGAAGACTTAATGTTCAACTGCATCTGGGTAGACGGAATGTACACTCTTGCTGAATTTGCGCAAGGAGAACAGAGAAAAGAAATTCTTCTTCTTGCCCGGCGCACGGAGAACGCGATTCTCTCTCTTTGCTGGGATGAAAAAGATCAAGTTTTCTACAGCCTTGCGAAGAGGAATGTCCCTATCCGGATGCTCACGATTTCAAACTTATTTCCTTTGCTTTTGCCCAATCTCCCGCGGCAAAAAGCAGAAGTTCTTGTCGGCCATCTCACAGATCCAGAAAAGTTCTGGACACCATATCCGATTCCGTCGGTTGCGCAAAGTGAACGTACGTTTGATGGAGATCGGCAGGAAAAACTCCTGTGGCGAGGTCCGACATGGGTGAATACTAATTGGTATATCATCCAGGGTTTGTTGCGACACGGGTATGATGAGATTGCGCGCGAGCTGACTCGTCGCACCTTAGAGATGGTTGCTCGGGAAGGATTTTGGGAGTTTTATAATCCTTTTACAGGCAGGGGAATGCGGATTCCAAACTTTGGCTGGAGCACTCTTGCCATAACGCTTCCAAGTCTTATTGAGTCGGAGGCCTCTCAACAAAAAGACGGGGGTGGTATTGACAATCCTTTTTGGTTCAGATAAAATACTAGCAATTCTGGAAGAAAGGAGACACATGTCTATTTTGTTCCTTCCCAGAATATGCCCCTCGGCGTAACATAGCAATTGCCGAGGGGCTCGCAAAACGCGTTTTGCGCCCGTCTTTTTGAGCCATATCACTCTGGTGAGTGATCCTCTGGTCTCTTACGCTCCCTCTGGGAGCAGAAGGGCGCAAACGCGATAATTTAAGGGTGTGGACAGCTTGCTGTGCACACCCTTTTTCATTATCGACGGTTTCGTGAAATAGAAAAAGGTGCTGTAAGACACAATACCTTTTTTTCATCCATATCACATTTCTCATCCATATCACATGTCTTTGTTCGCATACAAAAAAAGCTATAAAACTCCGATCGTGAGTTTATAGACATTTATGATAATGAGATGGTAGACTGGGTATATGAAGGATTTGTCTTGGAATAAACAAAAAATTCTTTTGCTGCTGTTGGGAGGGATCGCGCTTGGATTTTCCTATACTCCTGCAAAACGAGGACGAGTCCTCAAAACGATTTCAAGAGAATGGAAGAAAATTGATCGGAAACGAATAAACGTCGATATCAGGGAATTATATCGATCAAAACTCGTAGCAGAAAAACAAAACACCGACGGATCTTTTACTCTTTTTCTCACTAAAAAAGGCAAAATGAAAGCATTGACTTATCATTTCGCGACAATGAAAATTTCTAAAGGGAAATGGGATGGACGCTGGAGGATTGTGGTTTTTGATATTCCAGAGAAGATCCGAAATGGGAGGGACGCGCTTCGAGCAAAACTTTTTTCCCTTGGTTTTCATGAGTTCCAAAAGAGCGTCTTTGTGTTTCCTTACGAATGTAAGGATGAGGTCGAATTCGTTGTTGAATTTTTTGGGCTGCGTAGTTTTGTTCGATATGGAGTACTATCGGAAATTGATAACGATTTTTACCTGCGTAATATTTTCCATCTCTCATCTTATAAAGAAGAGGGTGGAGGGAGACATCTCGTGCTATAAACCCACGATCGTGAAATTATAGCACAATCTATATTTTGTTTGCCATTTTTGTTTGCCATGGACGTGTTATTTCAACTCTCAAGG
>CAYJRT010000030.1:0-5732 GCA_964372895.1 uncultured Candidatus Saccharibacteria bacterium | reverse complement strand
TGCTCATAGAAAAGGCGAGGCAAAAAGCTATTCAAAATCCGGAAGGTATCCTTTGAGGCTTGCAAAGGTTTTTTTGAAAATTTTGGCTTCGCTTAAGGCAAACGCGGACTATAAGGGCATGGATGCGCAAAAGCTTTTGATTTGCCATGTTTTTGCAAGCGAGGGCTTTTAGAGGTATTCCGGACAGACACAGGGAAGGATTTCCGGAAAAAGGCGCAGAAAAAAGTCAGTGCACATTGAACTGATTGCCGTGGAGGCCGCATAAAATGATTGAAAGGATTTTTGTAGATCATGGGGTAAAAATGGTCCAGCTTGAGGAGATGCTTAGAAAAGAGCTTAATCGGGCGGGAGGGAGATATCTTTTGTTTATTGACGAACTGCATACCTTAGTGGGAGCTGGAGCCGCAGAAGGCGCGATTGACGCTTCGAATCTTTTAAAACCGGCCTTGGCAAGGGGAGAATTGCGGGCGATCGGCGCGACTACCTTAAAAGAATATCAAAGATACATTGAGAAAGATCCTGCCTTGGAGCGGAGATTTCAGCCCATTTATGTCGCAGAACCAAGTATTGATGATACGGTCCTCATATTGCGGGGGATTAAAGAAAAGTACGAGCTTCATCATGGAGTGAAAATTAAAGATTCTGCGCTGGTAGCTGCTGCCAATCTTGCTGCCCGCTATGTTTCAGACCGTTTCTTACCTGACAAAGCAGTGGACCTTATTGACGAAGCAATGAGTTCTTTGCGGCTCGATATGGAGTCAGAACCAGACAATCTGGAGAGCTTAAAGCGCGAAATCCAAAAACTTCAAATCGAGAAAGAGGCGCTCAAAAACGAAAAAGGCGAAGAAAAACAACTAAAAGTTTTGAATCGTTCGCTCGCGGATTTGCAGGAAAAAGCAAAATCCATTGAGGCAAAGTGGCTGGCAGAGAAAGAGGTGATCAATAAGATAAAAGAATTCAAAAAGTCTGTTGACGAGATCCGTTTTCAGATTGAGCGGGAACAATCTGCGGGAAATCTTCAGCGTGTGGCAGAGCTCAAATACGGAGAGCTTCCCGATTTATTAAAGAGGCTTCGGGAAGAAGAGCGGAAACTCTCTCGTTACCAAAAAAATCACCCTATCTTAAAAGAAACAGTAACGGAAGAAGATGTGGCGCGTGTAGTTTCTCGATGGACTGGTATTCCGGTTACCCGTTTGATCGAAGGAGAGGCAAAGAAACTCGAGAAAATGGATGAGACTTTACGCAAGCGCATTATTGGACAGGAAGAAGCGATTGGCGCTATCGCAAACGCCATTCGGAGAAGCAGGGCCGGCATTGGAGAGGAAAACCGTCCTCTGGGATCTTTTATGTTTTTGGGTCCCACCGGGGTGGGAAAAACAGAAACCGCCAAAGCGCTGGCAGAGTTTCTTTTCAACGACGAGAACGCGTTGGTCCGTTTGGATATGTCAGAATATATGGAGCGACACACGGTATCCCGCATGGTAGGTTCTCCCCCGGGGTATGTGGGGTATGACGAGGGCGGCCAGCTTACGGAGAAAATCAGAAGAAGGCCTTATAGCGTGGTACTTCTTGATGAGATCGAAAAGGCTCACCCTGAAGTATTCAATATACTGCTTCAGATTTTGGAGGACGGTCGTTTAACCGACGCGAAAGGCAGAGTCGCTTCGTTCAAGAACGCAATTATCATTATGACTTCGAATGTCGGCTCTCAATTTATATCAGCAATGAATCCGCTCGGATTTTTGGACGAACAATCAAAACATGATAGCCGCAAAGAATCGGTTAAAGATAAAGTAATGACTGCCTTGCGAGAACAGTTTCGGCCCGAATTCCTTAATCGGGTGGACGAAGTTATCATTTTTAGCTATCTTGGGAAAGAACAAATCAAGAAGATTGTGGAGCTTGAGATGGCAAAAGTGGCAAAACGTCTCTCGGCGCAGGGAATTGAGCTGGAGGTAACAGAGAAAGCAAGAGAATTGTTGGCTGAACGGGGTTTTGATTCTGACCTTGGAGCGCGACCCTTAAAGAGAGTCATTCAAAAGATGGTATTGAACCCTTTGTCTTTAAAGATTGTTTCTGCAGAGGTCGGCCCTGGAGGCAAGATCGTAATTGGTGTCGTAAAGGGAGAAATTGATATTCAGGCGACATACGCTATGCCAAGTTTGAAAAAGGATCATTTTGCCAGAACCGAAGCTAAGTAAATGAAGCTTCGCATTCTGAAAATGGTAATCATTCTTGCTGTTTTCGCTTTGGGCGCTTTGGGCGGTACTTGGGCCCAGGTTTTTTTGATGCCGTATCTTGCTTTTCACCCTAGTTTTCAACAGTGGGAGTTTGTGCGAAACTGGAACAAAAGAACCACAGTCGTGAAAGAGGTAAACGAAGTGGTGATTCGGCTGGACGACGCGGCAGGGCGAGTCGCGACAAGAGCAGAAGACATAGTGGTAGGTGTGGAAAGCAGAGGTGAAAATCGCATCATTACAGGATCTGGTTTTGCTGTAACTTCGGACGGCTTTATCCTTACTGAAGCTCATGTGGTGCCTCAAGGGTATGAAACACGGGTATATCTTAGAGAAGGCGAGACATTTGTCAGAGCACAGGTGTTAAAGCGCGACTTTCAGCATAATTTGGCAATTATAAAAATTGAAGTCAAGAATCTGCAAACTGGAGGATTCTCAGATTTCGATTCCATAAGACTCGGCGCTCCAGTCGTGATGGTAGCAAAAAGCCTGGAAGCAGGCGAGTTAATAACTCTTGTGAATCAGGGAAGCGTGAGGGCGAAAAGCAAGACCCTCGTGCGGACGAATATCTTTGACAAAAACACTCTCGGCGGAAGCCCTTTATTTAACTTGGAGGGAGATATTGTCGGTTTAAGCAAGTTTGAGCCAAATGGCCGCCTCGTTGCGATTCCAACTTCAGTCCTTCGTGCTTTCTCTGGATTTTGAGCTTTTTTTATTTAGATTGCGCGGTGCGCGCGATGTGATACATTAAAAGAGTATGGCGCATCAGAGACTTTTGATTGGGATGGTCGGATTCCTCATTGCGAGCGCAGGAGGGATTTTTGTTTTAGTAAACTCAAACGGAGAAAAAGCAGAAATTCCGAAGGAAACTTTGGTGGCAGGCATTGCCGTTCAGGAAGAGGAAGTTTTGGAGAGTGCGCAAGAAGATACGGAAAAGGCGGAGGAGGGAGTGTTTGAAGTTAAACTTCAAACACTCCCCACGGCGCAGCCGGCACCGAAACCAGCGCCATTGCCAAAGCCCGTACCTATCCCGCCGCCGGCATCAACGCAAGCGCCGCCCCCAGCGTCCAAAGTACAGTCAGTGCCGCCGCCGAGTCCTGTTCCTCCTCCGGCGCCCGAACCAACGCTTGTGTTTACGCCTGTAGCCGAACCTCCGTTCCCTCTCTCTACGGGGAAAATCAATATCAATACGGCAGGATACGAAGAATTGCAAAAAATTACAGGTGTGGGTGAGGTGATTGCCCAGCGCATTATTGATTACCGGAGTGCCAATGGGTTCTTTCAGAGAATCGAAGATATTAAGAATGTCAACGGAATTGCAGACGTAAAATTTGAGAAAATGAAAGACGAAATCACGGTAGGTGACCAGCCGCCGTCTCCTGCTCCTGTGCCAGTTTCACAACCTTCTCCTGAACCACAGCCATCAGATCATACGTTTTACACGAGCAGTTATCGGTCTTCAAAGTTATATTATTGCGATACTGATCCTGCGTGGAAAAATCTTTCTGAAAAGTACCTTGAATCATACCTATCTGAAGAAGCGGTTTTAGCAAAATACCCAGAGAAAACACTACACGAACCTTGTAAGTAGGTTGGTAGGTCAAGGTTCATTGACCAGGGTTTTTGAGTTTGCTATATTGGGTGATAAGAAGGAATGCTGAAGGATGAACAGAAACTTTTTCATTCGACTTGCGTTTGCCGCTCACAGGGTAGCTGATGCTTTGCCACGAGAAGAGCAGATAGCCCAGGAAATCAGAGAAGCGGCAAATGCGATTTTGACTGATCTCATATTACTCACTGATAAGGGGACGACAAGGTCAGAAAAAAAGCAGGATCTCCTTTTCCAGATTGAAAGACAGATTGATGTTCTGCTCGTCTATTTGAATAGAGCGAAAAAAGAGGGTCGGGTAAACCAGGAGAATTTTTCTCTCTTGGAGACCGAGTATGGCAGAATACGAGAACTTTTGGAGATTTTCGAAGATATTCCTCTCCACGATGGTCGAGGCTCTCGAGAACAGAGGTTAGGTGAAAAGGGAAAAGAAGAATCCATGCAAAGTCTGCCCGAGGCGGACAATGAGACAGAACCGCCTCCGCAAAAAGTAGAGGAAAAATCTGTTTTGACGCAGCGTCAAAGAAGGATCATTGAGTTTCTTAGGACAAAAGAGAATGCCCAGGTGTGGGAGCTACAGAAGGTTTTGCCAGAGGTTACGAAACGAACACTTCGAAGAGACTTAGACGAGCTTCTCCAAAAAAATCTAGTGGAGCGTAAGGGGGCTTGGAACGCAGTTGCATATGAGCTTAAATAGAAACTGTGGAAAACTTGGGGAAAAAACTAGGACAACTAGGACACAAGAGTAAAAAATCAGTATGTCCGAACAATTTGGCAAAATCTATGATCAATACGTGGGAAGAATTTACCGGTTTATTATTCTTAAGGTTGATTCTCAAGAGGTAGCAGAAGATATTTGTTCTGATGTTTTTATGCGCGTTTTTGAAGAATTCCAAAAGGATTCTATCGAAAATATCCAAGCATTTTTGTATCAGGTTGCTCGATACGCCATCGCTGATTATTATCGCGAAAGAGCGAGTATGAAAGTTGTACCTATTGAAGAGGTTGGTCAGCTTATTGAAGAAGAATCTTCTTTACTTGAGGAGGCAATCGTGAGTGCCGAAATCGAAGAAGTAAGAAAGGCGCTTGCTCGTTTGAGAGACGAATATCAAAACCTGATCATTTGGCGTTATTTGGAAGAACTTTCAAACCAAGAGATCGCTCAAATTACGGGAAAAACCGAGGGGAATATACGGGTAGGAATTCATCGCGCTCTCGGCGCTTTAAAGTCTCAAATGCAAAATCCTGTTCTTAATGTCCCAGTGTAACCCAGTTTGGCTGGATGTAACATGTCCTATCTATTTTCCGACATAATATAAATGGATCCCGTTAGAAGTTCCCAAGGTATAGAGGGATTTCTAACGGAAAACAGAAGAGATAAACAAGCTTAACTTCTAACGGGATGGAAGATAAAGAGCTTTTCCTAAAACTCTCTCATTTAAAAGAAGTAAAGCCTAAAGCAGAATGGGTGATTTCAACTCGGCAACGAATCTTGGGAGGAATAAGAAGAGAACAAGCTTTGCCCTTGCAAAAAAAGAGCTTTTGGGGTATGGTGGAAGGAGTCTGCGAACTGTTTGGAAAGTATGCAGAAAGACCTGCTTTTGTTATCCCGGTTTTGACTTGTTTGGTGGCAAGTGCTGCAATATGGCAAACTACTATTGAGAGTTTGCCTGGTGATGCTTTTTATCCATTGCGCGCGGCAGTAGAGCAGGTACCCCTGCATTTTTCTGCCGAAGAAGAACGTTCTTTTCGAGAATTTGCCTTGGCGCAGCAGCGGCTTTCCGATTTGAGATTAGCTGCAGAAAAAAACAAGACAAAAAATCTTCCTTCTGCAATTCAGGAGTTTGAGGCAAACGCCTCCAAGATTTCAGAAGAATTCTTTGAAA
>CAYJRT010000029.1:0-5734 GCA_964372895.1 uncultured Candidatus Saccharibacteria bacterium | reverse complement strand
CATCGCATTGCCTGCGATTTATTTGGAAACATTTCTCGAAGGATTCTTTTCTGCCTTTTCTTTGCCTCGAGTTACCTTTCTTCTTCTCTATTTTCTTTTTGGCATTGCGTTTGTTGAAGAATTTTTAAAGTATCTTGTTGTTCGCATGGGAGCTCTTTCAAACGCCGCACTCGACGAACCTTTAGACGTTATGCTCTATATGGTTGTCGCAGGCCTCGGATTTGCCGCATTCGAGAATGTTCTCTTATTGTTTGGTCTTATCCAAACCTACCCCATTTCCGATGTATTCTTTGTAAACCTTATCCGTTTTGCCCAAGCCATTTCTCTTCACGCACTGGCTTCGGGGTTAATTGGCTATTTTCTCGCGCTCTCTCTTTTCTGGAAGACACATTCCTGGTTCTTAACTCCCCTTGGCTTTGGCTTAGCCATACTCTTGCACGGATTCTTTAATTTCTATATATTTACCATAGGGGACCAAAACTTTCTTCTTCTGTTTCTTCCAATCATTCCGCTTGCCGCCATTGCAGTTTTGATCTCCCTTGGTTTTCAAGAACTTAAACATTTATGGAGCAAAAAATTGCAATAGAAGAACAACCATCTTCTCAAGAGCCTATTGAAGAATTTAAGGTTGATGACTGGTTTGAGCCCGAAGGAGAGCTCGCGGTCGATGTATATCAAACAGAAAAAGATGTGGTCATTCAGTCTGCCATAGCAGGAATACGGCCAGACGAACTCAATATTGCGGTGGAGAACGATGTAGTTACCATGCGCGGAGTCCGCAAAAACCCCAATGAGGCAGAACAAAAACAATACCTCCACGAAGAATGCTTTTGGGGCCCTTTTTCAAGACAAGTTTTTTTGCCCGAGGAAGTGGATACCAAAAATGTAAAGGCTGTTATGAAAGACGGCGTTCTCACGCTTCGACTTCCCAAACTGAAACGCGAAAAAACCAAAAAAATAAAAATCGAAAAGGGTTGAAGAGTGTATCTTTGTAAAAACCAAAATCCGGCCGAAGCCGGATTTTGGATAATCCTTTTCGCGATATCCTTCTTTTGAATTACTGCTGTTGAAACGCGGCTTTGAGATCAGCGCGCGCTTCTTCTACTGTCGCTTTGAAGTTGCCAATACCCGTCTCTACTGCCTGTTTTCTCGTAGCGCGAATCGGCTCAAGCGAATCTTTTAACCTTTCAGTCGCCTGCTGATCGCTTTTGAATTTATCCTGTGCCGCTTTCATCTCGGTTCGGAATGTTTCGCGAACGGTTTTTGAGTCAATGCCTGCGACGCAGTCAGCTTTTGCCTTTTCAACAGCTGCGATTCTTGCGCTCTTAAACGCGCTTACTGCCGCGTCAACCGCTAATTTTCGCGACGCAATCGCTTGATCAACGCTCTGCTTCAACGCGCTGATTGACGCGTCAATCGCGGCCTTACGGCTGTTTATTGCCGCGTCAACCGCTGCCTTAAACGCTGCAACCGCCTGCTTTTGCGCGTCGGTGGTTGCTCGCGCTTCTAATGTAGCGTAGTGATCTTCGCGATTCGCGTCCCGCAGGGCTCGATTTTCCAATCTCTGCTCATCTCGTTTGCTCCTTCGCCTTGCAAGGTTATCCGATTGTTCTCGGCGCCTTGCTTGAAGTTTTGTCTCCCGATCAGCAATTCGCTGGCCAATCCGCGAATTGATCTCGTCAACTCTCGCGCAGAATCCCGCTGGAGTCGGAGTTTCTTGGGCAAAAAGCAGAGCAGGCGAAAAAATATCTATCGCCATTGCCATTCCGAGAACGCTCGTAAGGAATTTCTTAGAATTCGTTTTCATAGTAAGATTGACCAAAATCACTGATCGCTTGACTATCTACGGCAAGCAATTCGGCGTCTTTTTCCGCGTCGGCAAAGAGCGTTTGATCATCAGAAATTCCGGCAAGGATTGCGTTAACCGCATCATCAACATTACCGGTAGCTGGTTTTACCACAATCGGCTGTTGTTGCGGCTCTTCTTGGGCAACCGGCGCCTGCGGTGTTTCTCTGGTGATTGGCGCAGGGGCTTTTGTCCCGAATTGATAAGAGCCGACTATGACAATGGCCACCGCCGCGATAATGCCGAGCGGCGCCAATACTTTCCAGTTTATAGTCATAAGATCGTAAACTTTGGTTATTATGCTGTTTAAAGAAGGTCGACCTTGCACCTCTTTCTCGTAACTATAACGGAGATTTACCTCGTTTGTGACGCTACCGGGGATTTGCTCAATTACTTGTTTGAATAGTTCTTGAGATGGAGCGATTGACTCTTTTTCTTTTGTAAGAAGGTTGATGGCAGAAAATATTTCCTTTAGCATTATTTCGTATTCAGGAAACAAATTCAAAATCTCCGCGGGAGATTTACCGCGGTCAAGATGTTCCAGCGTTTTTTCAAGAATTTCTTCTAATTTTTGGTCGTTGAGTTTGTTCATACAAGATTTTGATTTTGCAGAATTTGTCGAAGGGCTTTAAGCGCCCGGCACTGAAGCTGGCGTACTGCCTCTTCGGTTTTCCCCAGAAGCGCGGCAATTTCTTTATTCGGCATTTCGCTTATGAATTTAAGCACGATTACTTCTTGTTGATCGTCTGTCAGTTGTTTAATAGCGAGATGAACTGCTTGATTGGTTTCTCCCTTCTCAATGAAGCCGAGCGGATTATTTGTTTTATCCGGCACGTGCTCAAAAACGCTTTCGGGATCGGCAAGAAGAATTTCTTTCTTTGTTCTCCAATAATCTATTACCGTGTTTCTTGCAACAGTGAAAAAGTAAGCAAGGGGTGATCTATTCTGTTCTTGAAAATTCGGCAGAGAACGGAAGACCTTGAGAAACACGGTTTGAACCAAGTCCTTTGTTTCTTCTTTATTTTTGACGCGAAAATAGATGTATCGGAAAACAGGCACAAAATATAATCCATAGAGGCAGCCGAACGCCTCGGTGTCGCCCGATTTTGCCAACTGCATCAATATTTTTGGGTCATTTTGTAAATTACCCTTTGCCATAATAAATAACGATGAAACCTCTGATTTGTGATGAAAAGTCAGATTTTGGTGCCGAGGGTGGGAGTCGAACCCACAAGCCTTGCGGCGCTAGCTCCTAAGGCTAGTGCGTTTGCCAATTTCGCCACCTCGGCTTAAAGCGCGCTGCCCACAAAGACAACTCTTTTATACCTACTTTCTCCTCAAAAATCAAAACAAAAGGCCCGGATCTGGTTTTGTACAGCCGAGCCTTTCAACAACTCAAGGTAGTATGTCCAGCACGATATCAGGAGGCTGGACATCCGCGCCAGCCCCTCCGATGACCGTGAGGACCACTCGGAAGGGTATTACCTCTCCAGGCTTGATTGCGTGAGCCTGCGAAAGGGCAAAAAACTTGTCTCCAACTACCGCCTCTATTTTGAATTCCGGCGGCAGTTGAGGCACAACCCGTAGTTTCCAGGCTCGTTCTATAACCGTGCTGCTTATGACGCGGCCTCGAAATAGGTCGCAGGGAATTCCCACTCCTATGTCTCCTCTGCAAACAAGGAGTGGGGACGCAGAAGGTTCAGAGTCTACGGATTCCAGTTCCAGCCAAATCGCCACTTTCTCCACGGTCATCTTCTCAACGATGACCTTCTCTGCGATCACAGCGCCAAACTGGTCTCGCACCGTTAACCGCGCAAGCGGCTTGTCCGGAGTGCCATACACTCCTGCAGAGACAGAGGGAACCACACTAATGGTGGTTCCGAGCCACAATAGCCCGGGACGCTGTTCAGTTGCTGCAGGCAATGCCAGCGACGCCTGTGAACCGAATTTCTGATCACCAGCGTTCATGGCTACGCTGAAACCAGACCACTGTATGTGGCTCGCAACCGTCACGACTTGTTCCAGCAACCCTCGGTTCTGGAACTCTATCTCCTGGCCTGAACAGGTGCCGCCAGGCTGCATCTTTTTCAAATCACATTGGGAAAGATGAGGCGCAAAGCCAGGAGCACCGTCTCCCAAATTCCGAACACTAATAGGATTCGTGTAACTAATCCCTTCGGGAGTTGGGGTCGGGGTCGGGGTTGGGGTCGGAGTTGGGGTCGGGGTTGGGGTCGGAGTTGGCGCTAATGTTGCCGTAGGCGTTGGCGTAGTAGGCGTCGGGGTGGGCGTAGGCGTCGCTGGCACTACAGTCGGAGTCGGCGTAGCCGTTGGCATTATGGGAGTCGATGTTGCTGTAGTTGTCGCCGTCGTTACCGGCGTCGGCGTTGGCGTAGTAGGCGTCGGGGTGGGCGTAGGCGTCGCGGTAGGGGTAACGGTGGCTTGTTGAGCGGGTAAAGCCGGGGAAGACACTATCTCCCAACTCCCCCCCTGAACATCCCCCTCACGAACGACCTCGTACTCCCCTTCGGAGAGTAGAACGATGCCCGTTCTCTCCGTCGAGGAATCGATCACCAGGTTGTTTCCAACCCAAAGCCTCAAGCGTCCGCTTCCCCACACTTTGAACTCATGAAGTCCACCTGCGAAAGTGAACGTTCCCACAACATCCCTTTCTAAAACCGTGGGGCTAATGGTGGAACTCGGCACAGACGCCGGTGCCTGCTGGTACACCTGCTGCGGCGTACGCGTAGGTGTCGCTGTCGACATAGGCGCAGGTGTACGAGTGGACGTAAGAGTCGTAAGGGTTTGCGTTGGGCTCGGCGTAACCTGCGCGGCAGGATAAACCTCCTCACTTCTCTTGCATGCAACCAAAAAAAGTCCCAATAAAAGTACCAATAATAGTAGTGAAGTCCTCATCAGATCCTCCTAATCGCAAAATGAATGTCAAAAAACTAAAACGTATATTACAACAACTTTTTATTCTTGTCAACTCGCAGAGGAAGTCGTACAATAGAGACATGACTTTCTTGATGACGAAGACAAAGCGGCTTCTGTTGATCCTTGGGGATCTTGGAATCCTCTACATTTCTTTATGGATCATTCTCCGCATTCGGTTCGGAGATTCTTTTTCCAACGAAATATGGAATCAACACGTCATCCCCTTTACCCTGCTTTATTCTGTGTGGCTAATTATTTTCTATATTTTTGGGCTCTACGACCTTAAAATCGCCAAGAACAATGTAAACTTTTCTATTATTCTCGCCAAAAGCTTAACGATCTCTCTTGGCATAGGAATCATCTTTTTTTATTTCACCCCATTTTTTGGGATAGCTCCCAAAACAAATTTAATTCTCACCACCGCTCTCGTATTTGCTTTATTGGTGCTATGGCGACACTTCTACAACCTCTTCATCAAACACTCCCCAATGAAGCAACAGATTCTCGTGATTGGCAGACACCCACAGATCCAAGAGCTTCAAGAGCAACTCACAGTACATCCCCAACTGGGATATTCTATTGCCGCAGTTCTTGAGCCTAATCAAGAGATTATCTCCTCTTTCTGGTCTCAAAATCCATCGATTCACCAAGTCCTTACTGCTTTCCCTCTTTATGAAAATCCAACATTGGTGAAATTCCTTTTTTTGCACGTTGAAGACTTCATGCTAGAACCCTTCTCTTCATTTTTCGAAAGAATAATCGGCAAAATTCCTCTTTCTCAAATTGATGAAGTATGGTTTTTAAACAATCTTAAAGAACGAGAACGCGATCTCTATGAGGTTTTCAAACACAGCATTGATCTTCTCGTTGCAATTCTTATCGGAATTATACTGATTTTGTGTTTCCCCTTCATTGCTCTTGCTATAAAACTCGATAGCCCTGGACCCTTATTCT
>CAYJRT010000028.1:2677-5766 GCA_964372895.1 uncultured Candidatus Saccharibacteria bacterium | reverse complement strand
CTACGGCGATTCTGTTATGAGTTTGGCCGCCCGATATGAGCTCGACATTCAAACCCTAGAGGAGGGCTCCTGAAGCGCTTCGGTAATTTCGTCGAGATTGCCTGCCAAGATTTTCTCTATTCCGTGCCAGGATTTTTTGATTCGGTGGTCGGTGACGCGGTCTTGCGGGAAATTGTACGTGCGGATTTTTTCGGCGCGTTCTGAAGTGCCAATTTGGGTTTTGCGAACACCCGCGGTCTTCTGCCCTTCTGCTTCTGTTTTTTGCGAAAGCAGTTTTGCCGCCAAAAGGGTAAGAGCAAACTCGCGGTTTTGCTGTTGGTTTCTCGAGGCTTGACTCGCTACCACAAGACCAGTGGGCAAGTGCGTTACTCTTATGGCAGTTTTTCTTTTGTTTACGTTTTGGCCTCCAGGACCCGAAGAGTTAAATGCGTCTATTTTGAGCTCTGAAGGATTGAGTGTAATCTGGTTTTTTTTTGGTTTGGGGAGTATAGCAACCGAAGCCGTGGAAGTGTGAATGCGGCCAGCTTTCTCCGTGGAAGGAATGCGTTGTACTCTATGCACTCCGCCTTCATTCCGAAGACTTTTTACGGCTTCTTTGTCTTGAAACTCAATAGATGCTTCCCGCATTCCGCCAATTTCGGTATCGTTTAAATCCAATACGGTATACTTCCAACCCTTGCGTTCTGCATATTTGGTGTACATCCCAAAGAGTTCTCTTGCAAAAAGCGAAGCTTCCTCTCCGCCAGCGCCTGGGCGAATCTCCATAATAATGGCATCAGGTCCGCCAGCTGGCGAACTGGGTTCTGATTCTTCTTGCAGCAATCCTTGGAGTTGTTTTTCTGCAACTTCTTTTTGTTTCAAGAGCGAGTTGAGTTCTTCTTGAGCGAGCGAAGAAAGTTCTTCTTCTTGCCCTGCAATAATTTGAGTATTTTCCTCAATGCGTTCTTTAATCTCCTGGAGTTCTTCTGCTTTAGTCACTATTCCCTCTAGTTGGCCTCTCCGTTTGGAGAACGCCTGGAATTCCTCCCAACGAGAAAGCAACTCGGGGTCTGCGAGTTTTTCTGATAGTTCTTTATATTCTTGTTTGATTTTCTCGAGATCTACCACTTTAGCCTTTGGCTGTCTTCTTTTTCCTGGTTACTTCTGCTTTCTTTGCTTCGCTTTTTTTGGGCTTTTTTGGTTTTGGTGCCTGCTTTTTTGCAAGCCTTTCCTTGAATTTCTGAATACGGCCCACCCTATCCATGAGTTTATCTTGTCCTGTATAAAAAGGATGGCAGGCAGAACATACTTCAATTTCAAGAGTCGGCAAAGTTGAACCCACGGTAAATGTATTCCCGCACGCGCAAGTCACCTTCGCTTCAGGATAATACGTTGGATGAATATCTTGTTTCACAGCCCTTATCTTATACGAGATACGATAAAAAATCAAGAAGTCCTTGCTTCCTCCTTCGGTCTATGCTACAAAGAATTGGTATGGCAGAATTAGCAACTGCAGAGCAAAAAGGAGGAAATAAGGAAGAATTCAGTCTCGAAGAGATGATGGAGGCGGGTTTGCATTTTGGGCACAAAACATCAAAAACGCACCCCAAAATGAAGCCGTATATTGGAGGGGCAAGAAATAGCATTCATATATTTAATCTTGAAAAAACCAGAGAGAAACTTGAAGAAGTGCTCGAGGTGGTAAGCAACTTGGTTGCTTTAGGGAAAGTTATTTTATTGGTGGGAACAAAAGTGCAGGTGAAAAACCAGGTGCGCGAATTGGGCCAAGCCACAGGGTTGCCTTTTGTAACCGAACGTTGGATCGGAGGATTACTTACCAATTTTGAGACGATTCAAAAACGCATGCAACACCTTAAAGACCTAGAGGCAAAGCAAGCAAGCGAAGATTTTAAAAAATACACAAAATGGGAGCAGCACGAGATGGAAGAAGAAAGGAAAAAATTGGAACGGAAGTTTGGAGGAGTGAAAAATTTAGAGCGCCTGCCAGATGCCTTGTTTATATTCGATTTAGATGCGAATAAGCTGGCGATGAACGAAGCCAGGCACAAAGGCATTTCAATACTTGCGATTGTAGATACCAATGGCGATCCCACGAAAGTAGATTATATGATTCCCGCGAATGATGACGCGGCGAGTTCTATTCGATATATCGTCGAGAAGGTGAAAAATGCAATCCAGGATGCGCAAAAGAAAAATCCTGGAGAGAAGGCGAACTAACAAGTGGAGCAATGACATCCATTGATCAAATCAAAGAACTGCGCGAACAGACAGGCGTTTCCATCTTAGAATGTAAAAAAGCCTTGGAGGAAGTTGGTGGTGATATGGAAAAAGCAAAAGCTCTTCTGCGCCAATGGGGAAAAAATGTGGTAGAGAAAAAGCAAGAGCGGGCAGTGGGCGAAGGGCTGGTGGCTTCGTATGCGCACAATACAGGAAAAGTTGGTTCTTTGGTGCTGGTAAAATGTGAAACCGACTTTGTGGCGCGCGCCGATGATTTCAAAAATCTTTGCCACGAATTGGCGCTTCAGGCAGCTTCTTTGGAAGCAGAGAGCGTGAACGAGTTTTTGGCGCAGCAATACATTCGTGATCCCTCCAAAACAGTGAAAGATATTGTTGAAGAGTATATTGTGAAACTTGGAGAAAATATTATGGTTGAAAAATTTGTGCGATTTTCTCTGTAACCATGGGGCAATTTCTGAGTCTTCTTTTAATGGTAGCAAGCATTGGGGGTATTGTTTTTATGTTGCATCGCAAAATTCCACTTTTGCTTGCATTGCCGCCAGATGAACGAGGAATGAAAGACCTGGCAAAAGAGGGAGTTGGAAAATTTGCAATCGCTCAAAAAATAAATCCGGAAAAAGTACTTCTCGGCGCATTGCTAAAAGCTCGAAATTTTGCGACTCGGACAGAAGCTCAAACAACCGAATGGCTGGAAAAACTCAAGCAAAAGTCAGAACAGCGCAAAGAAGAGTTTCACGAATCTTACTGGGCTCGATTGCGAAAGAAAAAAAAATAGCTGCCAGGGTAGCTCAATTGGCAGAGCAGCACTTTTGTAAAGTGACGGTTGGAGGTTCGAGTCCTCTCCTTGGCTC
>CAYJRT010000028.1:0-2577 GCA_964372895.1 uncultured Candidatus Saccharibacteria bacterium | reverse complement strand
TACCTCCTGCTCGCATCATCCGCTCCATTGCCGAACTTCCCAAACTTATTGAAGAACGATGAAAATTATTCTTATCTTAGCTGTTGTCGCAATTGTTGTTTTTTTGTTAATGGAACTTCCGGTGGTGACGGGAAGGGGAGTGGATAAAGTAAAAAAAGTCCTCAAGCAAACAAAACGGATCGAGCTTTCAGGGAAAACCTTGTTTATCTCTGACTTGCACCTTACTGCGCAACCCGCCCTCGAAAAACAGTTTAATTTAGATTTCAGCGATGTCCAAAATGTTGTGATTGTGGGAGATTTTTTTAATCAACCCGAAGACTTTGAGAGTTTCGGGAGTTCCGAAGAGGAGCGCATGAAAACTGTGCTGGAGGAAATCGTGCCCCAAAGATTTTCCGGAACAATTTTCTTCCTAATGAGCGCTCATTCTCACGATCCTCATTTAAAAGAGATCTCCCATCTGAAAATAAGAGATTTTGAGTTTATCTACTTGGGAGAATACGGAAAGTTTCGCATCAATCGACAGCACGAGGTGATTGCTTTTCACGGTGGGCAGCTCCACGGAGGAATAATTGGAGGGGGAATTACATGGCTGGCAGAAAAGTTTGGTGTTGTTCTGCCGCTCGAAAAGTTGGGAAAGAAACGTCTTGGCGTAAATGCGGATACTTGGTTCATCGCTGGGCATAGCCAGGTGCCCGGAATTGACAAAGAGGCAAGGGTTGCAAACACAGGATCTTTCGTGGGCGCGCCATTTAATAAGTTTATCTTTCGAATTCATATCGGCACAGGAATTCTTTTTGACGGCGACCGCGTGGAACTGCAAAAATACGAGGGTTTGAATATCAAAAAACTCTATCCTTTTTCTATTTGATAGCAAAAGAAAAGCCGAGGACGGAAATGTCCTCGGCTTGGCCGTAGATCGGGTGGATCTAGACATCGTAAATTGGATCTATGTCCACGGGCAGGTATTCGAGAGACCGGACGATGGACCTTAATGAATCGGGTACACCACCCCATTTTTCGATGAAGATCTTCGCCGCATCGATGTTGCACTCGTGAGCGAGGTCGTATAATTGATCGCCGAGAACAGAGAATACGATGAGAAGAGACTCTCGGTCGATGACGATCTTTGTGTTTTGGAAGTCGAGTGCGACATGTCGGAACCAGTTGAGCCGCACGAATGCGCCTATCGCATGAGCTTCCTTAGGGTCGAGGCGGATCTCTCGGATGCTATCTGCGATGCAGGCGATCGCTGCTTTCTCCGCTGTTTCCCGGGTGATGACCCCGCGCTCCGCCAAGAAGTAGAGGAGGAGTATGCCGAAGACTTCGGCTTTCACCTCCTCCAAGGGAGAAGCGAGTGAGCCGAAATGCTCCCGCTGGAAGCGGAACGCAAACCCGTGAGCAAGCTCATGCCCGATTATGAGTTGCACGAACGCCTCGGCATCGATCTCCTCTCCCAGCACGCGTCGCGCGATAGGGAGCGTGAGGTGCTGGAACTTCGCCTCGATGATATTCCGAAAGAGTGTAGTTTTTGAACCAACACTCGCCCGGATGTCTTCATCGTTGGGCAATTTGCTCGCCATCGCAATAAATGCAGTGGCGCCGCCCGCAGCTATGATTTCATCAATTACCGTGATTGGGGTGGATGTGTAGCGCGGCGTGAAACCATATCGCCGCCCAAGTTCCTCCTCGAACGCGACGGCCAACTGTTCGTATTGCCTTACCTTTTCTTGGTAATCGGGCAAAACAATCCCGAGCGTGCCCTCGAACTCTTTTTTTCCGCCAAGCTTCTCACTGGGCTCGAGCGGCCCTATGATAAGCTCAAAGACGTCTGGAAGATACATAACCCATTGCGAATCACTGCTGCGAAAGTCCTTGAGCCGAAAGGCCAACGCCCTACCGCGAAGAAAAAGCCGGAAGGCACCGGGTGTAACGAGGTCTGCGGCCGCATCTAATTCCATTGCGACGGCCGCGAGTTCCGCAGTGTAATCCTGACGGGCCATTTGCCTACGCCAAACAGAATCGATGCGTCTTACCGCCCGAACAAGGGGTGGAAGAGCTAGTCTGTCACCCTCCGCGAGGTGACCGATGTCCGCTCCAATACGGACTGGGGGGATAGGGTTGCCAGTTGCGTGAGTCAAAGCTCACCTCCTTATAGATTATGGTAAGATCTGTAATTGACAGCATAGCATTAAGTAATGACTTTGTCAAGCTCACGCCCTTCACAAGAGGGTAATGGAGCATACTGTAATTTCTAGCGGCCGCTGAAAGTTAGTATGTCAATAATGCGCGCGATCGCTTGGGTTATTGACATTCGAATTATCTCTCATCAATTGCATATGCGGATTTTAGGAGATAAGCTTTAAGGCGGCGCCATTCTCATCCAGGACAGGGGCTTGACATTGATTAAGGGAGGGGATACGATACACTTTGCAGTCGAAGGAAAGAACTTTGACAATTGCATAACAAACAATTAAACCAACGTTAATTCTTATGAGTTGCTTCGACTTTCAATTTTATTTGAGAGTTTGATCCTAGCTCAGGGTGAACGCTGGCGGCGTGGATAAGGCATGCAAGTCG
>CAYJRT010000027.1:0-5893 GCA_964372895.1 uncultured Candidatus Saccharibacteria bacterium | reverse complement strand
TGCCCACATTCCCTGCGTCGTAGTAGATGTTGTTTCCTGAAGAGACCCAGTCTGCTGCAGCTGCCCCCGCGCTCGAAGTAACCATAAACACGGCAGCAAGCAGACCGACTGTAAGAATTTTGTTATCAAAAAGTTTTTGTTTGGGTGTGTGCATAAAACTTTGTGGATTAACTCTTATTATTTTTTACTTCGAACTTTTCATTGCAATGGTGGGAATTGTCAGTATATTTTTGCCCCTTGTTTGATAACGACCCTGGAGCCATATTTCACCAGCAAATGATAGTTTGAAAAATCAATGTTCAAGGATGCGCCATTCGCAACGGTAAGTATGGCATCATCCTGGACAATTACATGAGCTGGAACCATCACATTCTGTTCAAGCATGCAGTCTTCTGTGATCACCCAATCACCCGATAAGGGCGGAACGCACATATCTGGGTCATAGGTGATAGTGATTTCGAGGGGACTACTTTCGTTTCCCACAGCATCCCTAGCCCTAATGCTGAATAAATTCGCGCCTTCAGCCAGCGTTACATTCGCACTCCAGACACTAGCCGCGTCCAAGGGCACTGCTTCTGCGCCATTGATATATATGGCGCTGTTCGGCTCTTTAGTTCCAGAAATGGTTTGGGTAAAGTCGTTAGTCGCGGGCAGGAAGCTATCAACCGTAGGCACACTTAGATCTTTTGTATCAAGAGCAAACAAAGGAGTTTCTGCGTTCGTTGTCGCTTGGACTGACTCGCCGTCATTTGCAGTTATTTTTACCTTGGTCTGGTCGTCAAATCCAGGAAAATCTTGTTTTGCATGCCACACTCCATTCCTCGCGACACCCATGGATATATTGTCCTGTCCAATAGCAGTCTGTACATCCTGCCAATTTGTTCCATCCCAGTACTGGAAAGAAATGTTGGCACTGCTTTGTTCAGCGTCTGCAACATCGTATGAAATAATGACGTTTTGACCGCTCTGATATGCTGAAGGGTTGGTAATTTGAGGAGGCGAGTTACCTCTTACCGAATCTGTACCTTGTACGGCAGGATTAAAATTTCCAGCCAAGTCTTCTGCCGCCACTGCATAGGAGTAAGGTATCCCATTCACGATTGTCATGTCAGTGAAGGTAGAAATGTTCGCATTCGTAATGGACTCATCTATGGGGGTAAGTTGGCTAACATCGGCGATGGGATTGAAGGAACGGTAGATGTTGAAATGTTTGAAATCTCCTGAAGTATTTTGAAATTGATCCCAGGTAAGCGTAATCTGTCCATTGTCGGGCTGCGCCGTAAGTCCAGTGATGGGAGCCGGGACAAGGCCGTCATCTATAATCTCAAGGGTAAAGTCATAGTTCGTAGTCTGCTGGGTTTTTATCTGTACTTCTTGCGAAGCGCTGCTGTAAGAAGCATGAGAAGCGGTTGCCCAGTAGAGCCCAGGAAATATATTAGCGATAGAGTAAAAGCCTTGGGCATTGGTTTGAAATTCGTTCACAAAGCCGTAGAAGGCGATAGCGGCTTGAGGAATGCCGTTGCCGTTATTGTCTCGTACGTTGCCTGATAAAGTTCCCACCTGATTTCCAGGGCTATTATACGCTGCGGCCCATGTTTCCTTGGAGTAGTCGCCCCTGATGTTGTTTGCATCAACCGCTGCTACGCTAAAATAATAGGGAACTCCATCAGAAAAGAGACCAATGTTTAATCCTGTGCAAACTCCGCCTCCGCAGCCAGCAACAGTATCAGTATCAATATAAGTAAAATAATTTCCAGGAGAGCTTCCGATAAAGACGTAGTAATGGGTGGTTGCGGAATCTTGGCTTGGATGCCAAACGACTACGATGCGCCTTGGCGTCCCGGATGTACTTGCTCCAGCCCAAGGAGGCGGCTCGGGTCCAACAAATAAGGGGTTATCAAACATCAGTTCTTCTATGAGCGAATTATTGTTTGCATTGAGCTCTACTCCGTTGTACACCACCTGAAATTTCACGGTATGCAATCCAAACGGCAAACCATTAATGAGGATTTGGAGTTCCAGGGTAGCATTTGGCTCCAAAACAATGGTAGGGGGGCAGGGACTCCCATCGCAATCAGAAAAGTCTAGTATTGTTTCTTGGTCGTCTATGGTAAGAATGAAGGCGCTTGGATCTACGGCAAAATTGAGGGGGTCGGCATTCACGAAGCCCTTGTTGGTGACAAAAACGCTTATAGCCGTGGGTTGGTTGGGCAGCAAATCTGAAATATTTTGAATATCTGTGACAGCGACATCTGGTTTGGCAACAGCTTGAAGCGCCTTGGCAGTTTTATAAAAATTCTGATTCTCAAAACTGCCGTCTGCGCTTTGACTTTCCAAAAGATAATCCAGGGCTTCTTGGTTATATGTCGGCTCTTTGCGATAGGATCGCAACGTATGATATGAAAGAGCAGTGGCCAGAAGATCGTCTTGCCAAGCACCGTTGGCTTGCTGTTGATTTTGCAGATAGTTGAGTCCAAGCTCAATCGCTGTTTGCAAAACGCCGGTTGCCTCTGGATTATGGTAGGACAAAAGAGTTTCCAGGACTTCATTGGCAGCAAAAATTGCGCTTTCGTTTCCTTGAATCAGGGGCCAACCGCCGTCCAAGTTTTGCGTATTCACCAAATAAGAAAGAGCGGCGTTGAGGGTAAAATAGGGATCGCTTCCCGGGTCTGTATATCCGTTCGAAGTTAAAGCCTTCAACACTTGAACGGTGGTAATGGGGTCGCTCCCAAATCGCTTCTGGTAACCAAAGCCCAAATCAAACTCGTTGATTTGGGCTGCCAAAAAATCGTCCAAAGATCCAACTTCTTCTCCAGCCTGAACCAGGGCAAAGAGTTTTTTTGCCACGTAGTCGTTGTTTTCAGGAAAAGAAAGAGCGAACCAATCTCGCGTCAGGGGCAAGGCGCTGTCGATTGTTTGCTGCGTTTCAATGGGAACCTTTTGATTCAGTTCTCGGAGAAGTTGGGTAACCGCAGCAGTTTCCACCATCGCTGTTTTGCCGTCTGGCGCCCAACTTCCATCGGCATTCTGGTTTTGCGCCAAAAAATCAACTCCGCTGCCAACAGGATCTGGCAAAACAGAACGAACATCCTCGTGATCTGGTTTTCCTTTCTTCAATTCTATCTTTGTCACTCGAGCTTTCGGTTTTTCTTGGGATAGTGGAGGTCCCAAAACCTCGATTTTATTGAAGTCAATCTCAACCTCTTTGGCCTTATCTACATCTATCTGTGGGAACAGCGCCATCGGGCTCGTTTCGGCTTGCGCGTCAGGTAGTGCAACTTCAAAACCTCCACTTAAGACCAAAGATAAAACAGAGAGGGTTGCTATGAATTTATTAAATCTTCGTGTTATCATCTTTCTTTATTGTCATAAATTTGCACCTCTGTGTCAAGCAGAATTGGGCGGGGGGGTATTTGACATTTCTTATGCAACAGGCAACAATAACATAAAGCGTTGACAGTAGAAGATATGCGAAACAATCACGCTATAGCAAAAACATTGAAAGCTGTTTTGGCGTCAGCTGTTTTGTTTGTGCTCATAGTGTCGCCCTTGAACGCAGGAGAACTGCGAGCCCAAAGCGCTCTTCCATTTGATATTGTACAGTACCATTACAGCCAGCAGCAAGCAGAAACCCGCAAGGCAGATTTTTCCGCAGTAGCAGAAGGTTTGAGGCGCGTGCAAACAGCGAATAGTCTCCCGGAAGCTGCAAAATTCATTGCCGATGCAGAACAAAACCTGCAAAGAGTGAAAACAGATTTAGCTGGCATACGAAAGAAGCTCCAAGAAAGAAATGTTGCCCCTAAAATCTTTGAGAGGCTGGATGATTTTGAAACAACATACATTGCGCAGGTTCAAGGCGTCATTGATGAACTCAAAGCTGGAAAAGATGCTGCTGGCAAAATCAGCGCATTTCTTAAAGAACCTGCTTTCGAAAGAAAAATCTCCAATCCTCATCCCTTCAGGGCTCTCCAGCTCGATTCAAAAACTCTGCCTGTTTCTCAAATAGTAATCTCGCGCCAAGAAATCTCCGAGTCTCGCGCTGCAGCCGTCTCCTCTTCGCCCTTGCCCGAAGACTTGGCTGAAACCGAAGAGATACAGTTCACCCAAGCGGTGCGAGATTTGGCTGCCCAACTCAATTATGATCCTCGAGAAATACTCAACTATGTTGCCAACGCCATTGATTACATTCCCTCTTATGGTTCCAAGAAAGGAGCTGACGCCGCGCTCATTGAAAAAGCAGGCAACGACGTAGACCAGGCTTCTCTGCTCATTGCGCTTTTGAGAGTCAGCAATATCCCAGCACGTTACCAGCAGTCGTGGATTATCTTGGACGTGGGCAGCGCCATGGATTTGCTTGGAGTGGAAGACACCGCAGTAGCAGAGTTGGTGTTAGCCAAAAACGGTATTCCTTTTTCCCGCGGGGTTGATAGCCAAGGCAACCTGGTAGGTTACGTCATTGATCATACCTATGTGACAGCTCACATTGACTACAACTACACGCGCGGAATCACTCAAACTTCTTCAAGTTCAACCAAACAATGGATCCCCATGGATCCCAGCATCTCTCGCTCTTACTTTACGCAAACCGCCAATGTATTAGCAGACATGGCTCGCGATATTGGCTTTAACATCCAAACTTTCTATGACAACTATCTGCTCGGCCTCTATCCTGGCAAAAAACCCATTGAGGCCCTGCGCCAGGAGATTGAATCTTATCTTGCTGCCTGGCGCCCTGACCTTACCTACGAAGATGTGCTGATGCAGTCCTATCAGCAAGACCAAACCTTTGAGTTCATCCCCAGCGCCCTCCCGTATCAGGTGTACCAATCCATTGCCCAATTCAACGCAGTGCCAGACAACCTAAAGCACAAACTCCAGTTCACCATTGAGAGCCAAGATGGAACACAAACCTTTCTTAATTACGCCACTGCCGCACCAAACCTTGCCAACAAAGAATTGGTGGCTACCTTTGTGGCAGCTACTCCTGAAGACCAGGCAGTCATAGACAGCTTCCCCAGTATCTACGACGTGATTCCTCTCAGCCTGGTGCGCGTGAAGCCAGCGCTCAAAGCAAATGGCCAAATCATTGCAGGAGCCCAGCCTTCTGATCCTGAAATGCAATTGGGAACTACCCAAAATCTCAAGCTGTTTTTCTCTGCTCCTCGGAGAAACGAAGCCAACCTGCTGTTCCGAAAAACTGTAGAAACCATCGAGAAAGCGATTATCGCTGGAAATGCGGAAGGCATTGCCATAAACACAGACCGCATTGTTCTTCCAGAGCTGCGTCCCTCGCAAGACACCCAGACCACCGAGTTTCTCTCGAGCCAAAAGCTGTACCGCACTGCCCTAAACTACTTGTATCGCTTGCAGCAGCACCACGAAGAATTGGCTCAAATCATCGGAGCCTCCTTCACCAACCTTGCCACCCGCGCCATTGTGTTCAATGGCATTGATGTTAGCTACCAAAATGGACAGCCCTACAGTTTCTCATGGAAAGGCTTGCGCATTGACTCTTCTGCCTATGTGGCGTACTCCCACAGATTTGGCTCTGACATAAACTACCAACAGCCCGAGTTCTTGTATGTCTTTGGCTTGGAGAGTTCCTTGGACGAAAGCAACATCTTTGAGGAAGATTTTGCCATAGAGTCCATGTCCACGGTCAAAGGTTTGCGTCTCATAAACCAAGGAACAATCCCTGGAGTCCAGGTCAAGAAGATTGCCTTAGCCAACATCGCTGAAGTAGACGCCCTCGCTATTTCAGACGCCCTCAAAACCAAGTACAAAGACGCTATCCATGCAGGCAACACCATATACACCCCAACCAAACAGTTCACCTACCTCAACTGGACAGGCTTGGTGTACATAGACCTTGATCCAGAAGTTGGAGACGCTT
>CAYJRT010000026.1:0-5975 GCA_964372895.1 uncultured Candidatus Saccharibacteria bacterium | reverse complement strand
AGAAGTTTAATGAAAAAAGTTGGCTTGAGCACTAAAGAATAATTCTCCCAAATGAGTCTTAAAAATAAAGATCAAAGGGTTACTGTATTTATCGACGTTCAAAACCTGTACCATTCTGCAAAGAATCTTCACCAGGCGCGGGTGAATTTCCGGGAGATCGTTAAAACTGCGGTTTCAGGAAGGAAACTTATTCGGGCTTTTGCCTACGTGGTGCGCACCAAAACAGGAGAAGAAAAGCCTTTTTTTGACGCACTCACGAATCTTGGAATTGAAACCCGGGTAAAAGATCTCCAGGAGTATTATGGAGGGCTCAAAAAAGCAGACTGGGACGTAGGCATTGCCGTAGATGCCATTAAAACCTCCGAGACGGTAGATGCTGTTGTGCTTGTGTCTGGAGACGGCGACTATGTACCCCTTGTGGAATACCTGCAAAATCACGGAAAAAGAGTCGAAGTAATCGCGTTTGGCAAATCTACGTCAACGAGACTACGAGAAGCTGCCGACGAATTCATTGATCTGGAAGAAGAAGACGGCAAATACCTTCTCAAAAAATCCCGATGGCCTCTCAAAATTCCGAGATGACGAATTTTACCTGTCAACTTGGTGACCGCGCCATAAACTTCCAGCTTACCAACTGGGCCGAACAGGCAAACGGGAATGTTCTTGTAAAAATGGGGGACACTCTTACGTTTGTGACTGCGGTAATGGCAAAATCTGAACTCCCCAGCCAGGGATTTTTTCCGCTGACCGTAGATTACGAAGAAAGATTCTATGCCGCAGGAAAAATTTTGGGGTCGCGATTCATGCGCAGAGAAGGCAAGCCTTCAGACGAAGCAATTATTACTGCCCGTTTGATCGACCGCGCCATACGACCTCTTTTCCCCAAGAATTTTTTCTCTGAAGTGCAGGTTATCGCAACCTGTCTCTCCTGGGACACTCAAAACGATTCTGATATTTCAGGGCTTCTGGGAGCTTCTCTGGCGCTCTCGCTTTCTGACATTCCTTGGGCAGGTCCGCTTGCTGCAGTGAGAATAGGAAGAGTGCAGGGGAGTTTTGTTCTCAACCCCACGTATGAGGAACGCGCAGAAAGCGACCTTGATTTTGTGCTTGCTGCAATTAAACACGAGGGCGAGCTTTTATTTAATATGATCGAAGCAGAGTCAGACGAAGTTCCAGACGAGGCATATGCAGAAGCGCTGAAGTTTGCAAAACCATTTCTTCTTTCTCTTATTGAATTTCAGGAACAGCTCATTGCCAAAGAAGGCCGCAAGAAAACTGTTCTGAAAAAATCTCTTGATTTTGAGGCTTTCGACAAAGAATTCAGGACATGGTTAGAACCTAGGCTTACTCAAGCTTTATTTCAAGGAGATAAACAAACGAGGATGGAATCAGTGAGCGCTCTGAAAAAAGAATACGAAGCTTTGACTGCAGAAAAATATTCAGATTCAGAAACGCAAAAACATGCGGAATTTTTCTTTGATGAAGAGACCAACCGTGTCGTTCACCAAGGAGTTTTGGAAAGAGACCAGCGCGTAGACGACCGCAAGCTCGACGAGATTCGCCCTCTTGCAGCCTCGGCAGGTCTTCTTCCTCGAACTCACGGTTCTGGCATATTTGAGCGCGGCCAAACGCGCACGCTTTCTATTTTAACTTTGGGCGCTCCTGGCGATCAGCGCTTGATGGAAGGCATGGAGTTTATTGGAAAGAAGCGTTTTATGCATCATTACAACTTTCCTCCGTACGCGCCGGGAGAAGTAAAACCCTTGCGCGGACCTGGTCGCCGCGAAATTGGCCACGGCATACTTGCCGAAAAAGCTTTATTCCCGGTGATACCCACGCCCGATGAATTTCCCTATACCATACGTATTGTAACAGAAGTGGTTTCTTCAAACGGATCCACGTCTATGGCTTCGGTTTGCTCTTCAAGCTTGGCTTTAATGGATGCCGGCGTGCCTATCAAACGGCCTGCTGCGGGCATCTCTATAGGCTTGATGATGGGACAAGGTGGGACATACAAACTGATCACCGACATTCAGGGCCCGGAAGACCACTATGGCGATATGGATTTTAAGGTTGCGGGAACCAAACAAGGAATTACCGCAATCCAGCTCGATGTGAAAACAAAAGGCATTACCGAAGAAATACTCAAAGAAAGTTTAGCAAGAGCAAAAAAAGCTCGCCACCATATTATCGATGAAGTTATTGTGAGCGTATTGCCCGCACCTCGCGCTCAACTTTCCCAGTGGGCTCCCAAAATTACCATGCTCTCTATTAATCCAGAAAAGATTGGCTTACTCATTGGGCCAGGCGGAAAAACAATAAACCGCATTTCAGACGAATATGATGTGGAAATTGATATTGAAGAAACTGGTCAAGTGTTTGTAACCGGTGAAAACAAAGAGCAACTCGACAAAGCAGTAGAGTTTGTGAGAAACCTCACGAGAGAAGTTCAGGTTGGCGAAATCTTTCAAGGAAAAGTGAAGCGTATCATGGAATTTGGAGCATTTGTCGAAATCCCAGGAGGACAAGAAGGTTTGGTGCATATTTCACAGCTCGCGCCTTATCGCGTAAACAAAGTGCAAGATATAGTAAAACTTGGGCAAGTTATTCCTGTAAAAGTAATTGAAATTGACGAACTCGGAAGAATCAATCTTTCTCTCAAACAAGCAAAAGAACAAACGAATTCATTAACTCGCTAATTCGTTAATCGAAGAATTGGTACTTGTGAGTTTTCCACAGATAAAGATTCTTGCGGTACTGGTAAATATTTTCAGGAAATGAGAAAATGACAAAATGGATGAACCACGCAAACAACCGCCTCCTCCCAATATTCCTGCTGAAGAAACAGGGGGCGTAGCTCAACCGCCCCAGCCGCCTCGACCCCCACAGCATATCCCGCCGTCATCTCCTCCACCACCCCTACAAAATCCATCCTTTTTGCGCCAACCAAGACCGCAGAATTTCAAACCAGATCCGAATGTAATGCGGCCCGATCAAAAACGCACCTACTTGGAGCGCGGTGAAGTGCGCACCATGGAAAAAGATATGGTGCGCATCAGAGAAGAAGAAGCAAGAAGAGAACAGCAGCGCATTGCGGAGTTAAAAGCCCATAGAGAAGCAGAAAAAGAAAAAACCGCTGTGGAAAGAATTCGCGCAACGGCTCTTGCAACCAGACAACAAGAAGAAACTCAAAAAAGAGAAGATCTCAAAAAAATTCAAGATTCTATTTTGCCTCCAGGAGAAGAAAGGCGTATTCGCGATCTTCCTCCTCCTCCTTCTGCAGGAAAGAAAATATTCTTACGCTTGCTTGTTATTATTGTTTTTGCGTTTATTGTCGTAAATGTAGTGCTTTTTACGGCTTGGTATTTCCTTTTTCGAGACCAGGCAACTGCTTTTCAGTTTCCCAACATTCCATTCATTTCCCAATGGCTTAATCGACCAGAACCGCAACCTTCTCCTCCTTCTCCTGCGCCCGCACCAACACCAACACCTCAACCGCCTTCTCCCCAACCTCCTATAACTTCTATTGCAAACGCGATCAACCCAGTTCACACGAGTACCCTTCAATTCAATGGAAGTAGCGATCTTTCTTCTCTTCTTATTCAAGTTCTGCAGGGACAGCAGCAACCAGGTTTTACCCAGCTTCGCTTTCAGCAAAAAACAACCACCGAATTCCTCGTAAACGGCTCTGAATTTTTCAGTCTCTTTGGAGTAGCTCTTCCTGAATCAGCAGATTCTTATCTTTCAAATAATTCTTTCTTTTTCTCGTATTCTTATACAAGAGGGAATCGTTTCGGCATGATTGTTGAGACGCAATCTCCCAATGAAGCGCGCGCAGCATTCGACCAGTGGGCGCCGCAAATAGAACAAACCTTAAGTCCCATACTCTCATTCTGGGCTCCTCAAAAAACATCTGCGTACACCACTGTATGGCGTTCGAGCGCTCAAGGTGGAGTGGAAATTCGTTTCCAAACCTTTTCTCTTCAAGACTATGGCATCGTGTACGCAGTGGTAGACAAGTATGTTATTTTTGCCTCTTCGTTTGAGGCAACAAAAGCTGCCATCGAAGCTCTCCGGGCTGCTCTCGAGACAAGCGCTCGTTCAGAAACGCTCGCAGTTCTGCAAGATTCAAATGCGTTCAAACCTCCTCCTTCTCTTTCGTTTGAACAAGCGTTAGGACAAATCTTCATGATAGGAATTCAACATGCCGTCGTAACCCAAGAACTTCGAGAAACCATGAAACGTCTCCAGCCAGGAGGCGTTCTCCTTTTGTCACAAAATATTCAAAGCATAGAACAGTTGCAACTGCTCACTCGAGACCTGCAACGCGTTGCGCTCGAATACTCTTCTTTGCCTCTTTTTATTGCGGTTGACCAGGAAGGCGCAATCTCCCGCATTGATTTTGGCAGAGAGAAAACTCCTCAATTTATCATTCGAGACACAGATCATGCATATCAAGTTGGCCAACAGCGCGCAGAAGAACTCAAATTCCTTGGAGTAAATCTCAACCTTTCGCCTGTGCTCGACAGCACCAAACCAAATGATTTTCTTTTTGAACGCTCCTTCCAGGCAGGAAGACTTCAAACAGGAACATTTGCCAAAGCTCTGCTTGCAGGGCAAAAAGAGGGTGGTATTCTTTCAACGGTAAAGCACTTCCCAGGCTACGGCAACATTTCTTTTAACCCAGAAGAAAAATTAGCTGCTTTGCAGGAATTCCCTGACATCTCTTCTTTCGTGTTTGCTCTACCTGCCAAGCCAGAATTTCTTTTGACTTCTCATGCAATTTATGCGAGTTTGGATCCCAATACGCCTTTCTCATTTTCCTCCAAAGGTATTTCGCTCGTGCGATCTGACTTAAACTTTCAGGGTATTATTCTTACCGACGACTTAAATCAGCCTTCGCTCCTCGACAACTACAGCTTAGAATCTATTGCAATGTCTCCCATAAAAGCCGGGGTGAATATGCTCATGTTCTCAAAAGAATCCTATGCGCAAAAAGCTCAAGAAGTTCTTTTGGCAGAGGCGCAAGAAGATTCACTCCTGAAGAAAAATATAGAGGATTCGGCAGAAAGAATTTTGGAACTCAAAAAAAGGTTTTTCTTTTCGCCAGAACCCCCGGCACCACTTGAATATCTTTCACATAAAAAATAATACTAATCTACGAATCTTATCCGAATCACCAAATATCCAAATACCATTTGTAGATTTGTGATTTGGATTATACCTTTATGGAACAAAAATTACTCGACGAATTAAAAAACGCGCTGCAAAAGAAAAAAGAGCAACTCGAGGCCCAATTAAGCTCTTTCGCGACCAAAGACCCTCACTTGAAAGACGATTGGGATACCAAATATCCTCGCGTGCCTGAAGGCAACATTGAAGAAGCGGCAGACGAAGTCGAAGAATACTCCACAAAACTTAATGTGGAATTTAGCCTCGAAACTCAACTCAAGGAGGTAAACAACGCTCTCGACCGTATCGAAAAAGGAACCTATGGTGTTTGCGAAAAATGCGGAAAGACTATTGCGCAAGAACGCCTCAAGGCTTCTCTTCAAGCTCGCCTGTGCGAACAATGCAACAAGTAGGGATTGTAGCACAGAAAAAGTTGCCTTCGCTCAGGCAACTTTTTCTGTGCTACTTAGCAAAAGGATTGGCGGCGCCGCGCACCTCAAAGTGCAAATGACAACCTGCTGACCCCGCGGGAATCGTATATCCTGAATGACCAATATAACCCACAATCTGGCCCTGGAGAACTTTTTCTCCCGGGCTTGTGGCCTGACCTGAAAGATGGCCATAAAGAGTGACGACGCCGTTTGGATGCAGGACTCGCACATAGTTGCCTGCCACGCTGTGATATCCCGCCTGCTGGACAATTCCGCCAGCAGCGGCGTATGCCGGACCTCCACAGGCACCATTGGATAGATCAACGGCATTAAACGGATGCAATCCTTGAGTAAGACGGTATGATCGCGGCA
>CAYJRT010000025.1:0-6426 GCA_964372895.1 uncultured Candidatus Saccharibacteria bacterium | reverse complement strand
GATTTTTGGTATTGCGCATTGGCAAAGAAGAAATTGATTTTTTGTTTTTCAAAAACGAAAGAAACGAAGCGGAGGTACTCTCCTATGGAAGCGAAAACATTTCTTTCTTTAATGTAAGGCAAACGCTTGAGAGAATATTTGTTCACCTTGGTCAACACCAAAGCATTCAGGAACTCGTAGTAACCTTTGAGGCAAGCACATTTCGAGCACAACTTCTGCAGCAAACGTTTGTCCCACGATCTCTTCCTCATGTAATGGACAGCAAAGAGGCATTTTCCATTGAACGGGAAATGCGAAGGCGCGCGGGGCAAAAGTTTCAAAAAATGTTATTTCAGGAGTCAGGTATTTTGCCTAAAGAATTTGCTCTGCGGCGAGTGAGAATTTTGGAGAGAAGAATTAATGGTTACTCTGTTCCCAAACTCGATGGTTTCAAGAACGGGGAAATCGAATTGTCCATGCTCGGAATGTTCTTGCTGGAATCTTCGTTTATTCCCGTTGAGCAGTTTGCAAAAACTCACAAGATACATCGTTTGCGCGTTGTTCATATGGCAGAGGGACTTGAAGCTTTTGCAAAAAAAAGCAAGCAAAAGGGAGTATATCTTTCCGTGGAAGAAGAGAAAACTCAAATTGCCATTCAGGGAGAAGATCGTTTTCTGTTTCCCGGCTTGGTTTCTATGGGTTCTAACGACTTTACTCAATCTCTTTCTGACGTATTGGGCATGGGAAATGCTACTGCAAAGAGTTTCCAGGGGCAATATTTTGCGAGTAACCTTTCTTTGGCAGTGCAGGAAAAGGTACAGATGTTTTTATTGCCCGAAATGAAAAAGTTTGGTACATTGGTAAAGAAAAAACTTTTGGAAGCCAAGGTCACATTGCCCGAATTCGTGTGGGTGTTTGGAAGAGGGGGCGCGATGCGGAATTTACGGGCTTTGTTTAACCAAGATTTGCTTGACGATCTTCCATTTGCTCAAAAACCAAATATGAACTTTTTGTTTCCTCGAGATGTGTGGAAAGCAAAAAATTTTTCAGGCGCGAGCGACCCTTTGTACACGTTACTTGGCTTGCTCGGCACTTTTGTAGGAAATGTGAAATGAAAAAACGACTTATCGATATTTATCCTCCGCAAACAAAGCAAGAAAGCTTTGCGCAAGAACAGGCGGTTATTGAAAAAAGCAAAAGTGCTTTGCGAGGAACAGGATTTGCAATTTTCTTGCTCGGCGTAATAGTGGCTTTGCCTCTTTTTTTGCATTTCTTTTTTGCGAAAGCCAACATTGTGATATGGCCGCAAATCACCGAATTGCATATTAAAGAACAGATAGACGCACAAATAGGATACGAGAAGATGAATTTTGAGAAAAAGATTATTCGCGCCCGCACTTTTGAGGAAGAAAAACAGCTTATGCAGCTTTTTCCGGCAACCGGCAAGAAATTCAAGGAAGAAAAAGCGCGCGGTACAATTCGTGTATACAATGAAAGCACTGGACAAACGCAACAACTTGTGGCAAATACACGATTTATTTCAGAAGATGGAAAACTATTTAGACTCAAAAGAGCAGTTTCCGTTCCTCAAGGATTTCTTGATGTTGAAGTGGAAGCCGCGGTCCCCGGGGTAGAGTTTAATATAGAACCCTCCAAGTTTTCTCTGCCAGGTTTGGTGGGATCTCCTTTGTACACCAAAGTTTATGGAGAGTCATTTCAGGCAATGAGTGGTGGGGAGGAACAGGAGGTTTTGGTGGTAACCGAAGAAGATATTGCTGCGGCAAAAGATCAACTCGTCGCAACCTTGAAGGCGCAAGCAATACAGGCTTTGCTTGCAAAAGTTCCGGCTTCCTATAAAGTGCTTGAAGACACGCTTGTTTCAACTGTTCTTGAAGATAACTCTTTGGTAAAACCAGGAGCAGAGCTGAATCAATTTAATTACACTTCAAAAATACGAGTTATTATGTCGGGGTTCCATACAGAAGATGCGCAAGTACTTGCAAGACAACTTCTCCTTGGTTATTTGGCGCCAAATGAAGCGGTGAATGAAAATACCTTGCAAATGACATTTCAAGCTGTGGAAAATAGAGAAGAAAACGGAGCCATGCCTATTGAGGTTGAAATACGGGCGGATCAATACGAAAAGATTGACACCAAAGATTTTTCGCAAAGAGCAGCGGGAGTTTCTCAAACCGAATTTCGGCAATTAATGGCAGAGTACCCATTTTTGGCGAAGGTGCAGTTTTCGTTCTGGCCCTTTTGGATTTCAACCGTACCCGGAGATATAAAACGCATCAATCTTGACGTAAATCTCGATTTTTGATAGGATAAAAACTACCCGTAATGCAAGAATCTGATTCAAGAGAACTTCGGAAAATGGGTGAGGTTTTAGAATCCTTGCCAAGTTTTCAATTTCGAGTTAAGCTTGATGATGGTCAGGAGATTTTAGCATATGTTTCAGGAAAGCTTCGGATGCACAAAATACGCATCTTGCCGGGAGATAAAGTGCAGATTGTGCAAAGCCCTTATGATTTGAAAAGAGGGCGGATCGTATATCGAGGTAAATAGGTTTATGAAAATTCAATCGTCAATAAAAAGGATGTGTAAGGAGTGCAAAATCGTTAAACGAAAGAGAAAACTGTATGTTATATGCAAAAAAGATCCCACGCATAAACAACGACAAGGATAATTTCGTATGCCAAGATTAGTAGGAATAACCATTCCAGACAACAAGCAAATCGGAGTAGCATTAACCTATATATACGGCATAGGACAGTCTTTGAGTAAAAAAATACTCAAGGAAGCTCACATTGAAGAAACAAAAAAAGCATCGAGTTTAAGGATCGATGAGTTGAATGCCATAAGAGAGATTATTGAAAAGAATTATCGAGTTGAAGGTGAACTGCGCCGTGAAATAGTGATGGCAATTCGAAGGCTTTACGATATTGGTTCTTGGAGAGGAATGCGGCATGCCAAACACTTAACCGTACGAGGACAGCGAACGCGTACAAACAGCAGAACCGTGCGTGGCAATGTGCGCAAAACAGTAACTTCGGGACGAAAGCCTGCGGCAACACCAACCTAATATGGGGAAAAAACGCATTATTAAAAAGGGCGAGGAGGCTCCAAGAGAAGGGAAAAAGGCAGAGGTAGGCGTGGCGCAAACAGCGCCTACAACTTCACCCAAAAAGACCCGCGAAGGGCGGGTGTACGTGTATTCTTCGTATAACAATACGTTGATGTCGCTTTGTGATCTGCAAGGAAACATATTGGCGCAAGTATCGGCAGGTTCCATCGGATTTAAAGGCACGAAAAAATCCACTCCTTTTGCAGCTTCAAAGGTTGCGGATGCGATTTCTCAATTTGCGAAAAATAGAGGAATGGAAAAAGTCGAAATTTTGATTAGAGGAATTGGCACAGGAAGAGATTCTGCGTTGCGCGCGTTGGGTTCAAAAGGATTTGAAGTTTCTTCGATTCGCGACGTTACTCCTGTTCCGCATAACGGACCCCGAGCAAGAAAAATCCGCAGGGTATAATCCAAATTACAAATTTTATCCGAATGTACAAATCACAAATCTACAAATACTATTTGGTATTCGTAGATTTGGATAAGGTTTGTAGATTAGGATTATATTTATGCAGAAAGCAGTTGTAAGAAAACGACGCACTTCTCCTTTATCTGAATACGGAAAACAGCTTAAAGAAAAACAAGAGCTTAAGAGTCAATATAACTTAAGAGAGCGCCAATTTCGCCAGTATATCCGTAAAGTTTTAGAAAAGGGAGGAGGAAACGCAGAGGAACGACTTTTGCAGAATTTGGAAAAGCGTTTAGATAACGTGGTGTTTCGTATAGGTTTGGCAGAAACAAGAAAACAAGCGCGGCAGTTGGTTTCTCATGGCCATTTCTTCATAAATGAAAAGAGGGTTCGGGTTCCTTCTTGCCAAGTGAAGAAAGGAGATAAGATACATGTTCGGCCAAGCTCTCAAGAAACCCCATTTTTTAAAAATCGAAAATTAGCGTTAAAAAATTACGAACCTCCAAGTTGGCTTCGTTTAGATAAAGATCGTTTGGAGGCAGAAATACAAGGAACTCCAGAACTCCAACACATGGGCGTGACTGTTCAAGTTCCTTTGGTATTTGAGTTCTATTCAAGATAAGTATATGATTCCTTTACCTCAACCAACAAAAATTGTCGAAAGTAAGCAACACCGTGGAGTATTTGTGATTGAAGGATTGTATCCTGGCTATGGGGTGACCATAGGCAATAGTTTGCGCCGTGTGCTCCTTTCTTCTCTGGAGGGCGCTGCGGTAACGCAAGTGAAGTTGAAAGGCGTAGATCACGAATTTTCCACGTTGCCGGGCGTGCTTGAAGATGTTATTACCATATTGCTCAATATAAAGCAGATGCGATTTCGTTTACACGGGGAAGAGCCCCAAAAAGCAATTTTGAAAATAAAAGGGGAGAAGGAAGTGAAGGCTTCAGATTTTGAGTTCCCTGCGACCCTTGAGTTGGCAAATGAAGATTTGGTTTTGGCACATATAACCGAAAAATCTACAGAACTTGAAATGGAGATTCAGGTGGAAAAGGGCATCGGATACGTGCCAGCCGAAGAGCGAAAAAAAGAAAAACAGGAGATCGGAACGATTGCACTCGATGCCATTTTCACGCCTATTAAAAGAGTAAGTTCTCGGGTAGAAAATATGCGCGTGGGGTATCGCACCGATTTCAACCGCCTTACCATAGAAATTGAAACCGACGGCACGATGACGCCAGAAGAGGCGGTGTATCAAGCAACTGATCTCTTGCTTAAACAATTTGATGTAGTTATGAGTGGAATAAAAGAAGCTGTCGAAGCGCAAGTAAGCAAAGAAAAGTCTGCGAAACCAAGAAAATCTTCTAGCCAAGCTCAAACGAAACAAAAGAAGAGGGCGAAGAAATAAAAGTATATGAGAAAGCGAAAAAAAGGAAGAATATTGTCAAGAAAAAAAGCGGTGCGCAAGGCATTGCTTCTTTCGCTTGCGCGAGCTTTAGCGCAGAAAGAAAAAATTCACACAACCCAAGCAAAGGCAAAAGAAATTTCACCCTTGATGGAACGCTTAGTTACAAAAGCCAAACAAGATACTCTGCATAGTCGCCGCGAGTTGCTGGGCTATTTTGACGCAAAGCTTGTGAAGAAAATGGTAGAAGAAATTGGGCCGCGCTATCGCACTCGACCAGGAGGATATCTTCGAGTTATTAAAACTGGTTCTCGCAAGTCCGACGGAGCAAATATGGCAATCGTAGAATTTATTTCCTAATGCACATGAAATCTTCCGAGAGAAAAACTCATATTCTTGATGCGAAAGCTCAACGGTTTGGCCGCTTGGCCGTTACCATAGCTCTATTGCTTCGCGGAAAGAACAAAGCGGACTATGCTTCACATAAAGATTCGGGAGATTTTGTTGTAGTGAAACATATACAGGATATGAAATTTTCGGGGAAAAAAGTGAATCAAAAATCATATTTTCGCCATTCGGGATATCCAGGTTCTTTGCGAGAAACTAAGCTCGGCAAACTATTTTCCCAGCGTTCCGGAGAAGTGTTGCGAAAAGCAGTATGGGGAATGTTGCCCAAAAACAAACTGCGCTCCAAACAAATCAATAGGCTTCGCATCGAATAATATGCGGAAAAATTCATTACCCAAAGCAGGCACATACTTTGAAGCAGTAGGAAGAAGAAAAACCGCAATCGCGCGAGTTCGTATTTCCCATTCTTCAAAAGCAAATTTTGTGGTAAATACAAAACCTTTAGAAGATTATATTCAGAATTCTGCGTATCAAACAATTGCCAAAGAATCTTTGGAAAAGGGAAACCCAGGAAAGACTATGAGCGTAGCCGTGCTTGTGCGGGGAGGAGGGCCTCATGCGCAATCTGAAGCCATACGACAAGGAATAGCGCGGGCGCTTGTGAAAATGGATTCAGAGCTTCGGGCAAATTTAAAATCACTTGGTTTTCTTACGCGCGATTCGAGAATGCGTGAGCGCAAGAAGTTTGGGCTCAAGCGCGCACGTCGTGCTCGCCAGTGGAGAAAGCGATAGATTCTGTGCACGATGAAAAGAACGGAGTACACTCAACTTTTGACTGATAAAGATAAGCTACGCATAGAATTTACCCAGCACCACGGCACGATTTCAAAGTTTGTTGTCCAGTACTATAGTTTGATTGGCTCTCGCTGGCGGACTATAATGAGAATAGATAATTGCCATGGTTTTTCACATAAGCACGCATGCTATTTACATCGAAAAGAGTTTACGGTAGTATTAAGTCGTGAGCCTAACATTGCTTTTACAGAATTAAAAGAGTATATTCTGAAAAATCTTCAAAAAATAAAGCAGAATTTCCTTTTTGCACGATAACTTATGCGTAACAAATTTGTAAAGAAGAACATAGAGCTTTCTCTTGAATT
>CAYJRT010000024.1:0-6465 GCA_964372895.1 uncultured Candidatus Saccharibacteria bacterium | reverse complement strand
AATCTTTCCTCTGCTCTTCTGGAACATCAACGCGCGACATCGCAGCCAACTGAAGCTTAGTAATAAGGAGTCCTCCCAGAAGTTTGGAATTATCTTCTCCGATCCTGCCTTTGGAGATATTCACGAGAAGAATTTTGTTTTCATCCATTGCTTTTCTCATGTCGATGGAAGATCTTGTTTGCCCAATGATATTTCTGATCAAAGGATTTGACGTAAACTGCCCTACTTTGTTTTGTACTGCAGCCGTTGCTTCTACCTCGTAACGTTGAGTGTATCTGGCATATTCTTGTATCCAAAATGTTTTTACCACAGGATCTGAAATGTGTTCCACAACTTCTTTGCGATAGTCAGGATCAGCTAACATGCGATTGATGCCCAAAAGCGTGGAATCTGGATACTCCAAAAGCGCAAGCACCACGTTGTTTAAGATATATTCCATTCTCGCCGACCACACATCTGGCCAAATCTTTTTAAACACCGACATTAAACCCGAAGCCACCATATGTCGCTTCTCTACGTCTACCTGTTCCATTACGTTAAAAGCAATGGGATACTTCATATCTGCCGGATTAAAATAGATTACGTCTTGTACGCGCTCTTGGGGAACAAAATCGAGCAGTTCCTCTACCGCTTCCCCGTGAGGATCCACAAACCCCATTCCCTGGCCGTTTTGCATATCTTGTATTGCCATGTTTTTTAACATTTCGGTTTTCCCCATTCCGGTTTTCCCCATGGCATAAAAATGTCTTCGACGATCGTCGAGCTTAATTCCAAACTTCCGACGCATATTCCGAAAATTTGTTTCGCCAAAAAAAGTGATCTCCTGCATATGTTATTCTGTAGGTAGCCCTAGAGGAGCTTCTCCCTTCCTTACTTCCACCCGCGGTAGCACTCCCGAAGGGAAAGCACCTCTCCCAGGAAAATGAAACATGGTTGCCAGTTCATCACTCGTCATTACAAAAGTCCCCCCTGGTCTCGGCCAGTAATAATTGTCACGCGTGGAATAAACCCGAAAGAGACGGCGTCTCTTTAAATACCCTCTTCGCTTGTCGAGAAAGAAACTTTTTACCGTATATACCTTCGTAGTATCGAGTGGTCGCAAAATATTGAGGTTTGCGGTGTTGAATTGCTGAAAATAGCTCATAGGAAGAACTTTTGCAACGCTTATATATTTTTCGGTTCTTGCAAGATAAATAAATCGAAGGCTTACCGTGAAGGGATGTTTGGAGATTTTTTCTTCAATGGCTGCAACAACTTCCCGTTCCCCAGGCGTTAAACGAAGTTCAGGAGCCAAAAGCCCTTGCTCTTTTTCGGCTTCTGTCATTTTGCGCTCCGTATCTTCGCCAGTCGTTATCATATGGCCTATGGCGCGAATATCTTCTGAAATAGGAATAGTCGGCGCTTTTCCTGTTTCGCTCACCCTGTGTACAAGTTTTTCTACTTCTGCCTTTCCTTCATCCACAAATTTATTTTCAGAGGGCGCAAAGGGCGTGCAGAGAAACTGAATCCACAAATGTTCCCCTTCGCCAAGTTTTGCCATTCCCTCCACTAACGTAGATAAGGGATCGATCCTTTGTTCTGGTTTCACATCTTCTTTTTCCTCAAAGAAGTGAGGGTACGTGCGAATAGGATAAGCGTCGAGGTTCTGCAACTTATAGGCCGCTCCCCACATCCGCCAATCCTTGTTAGGTACATTTTGGGGGACTGCTTTTACGTAATCGTCCACTTCCGTGAGTTCCGCGTCGGGAAATTGAGCATAGAGCGCGGCTTCTATGAGACGTCGTGATTTTTCTGGAATACGAATATAAAAATGCGCTTCTCCTTCGGTAGAAACCATTTCCAAACTAAAGCCAAGTTGATATTCTCCATCGAGCCATTTTTCGCGAAAGATCGGAGGATCATGCATTTGCCACCATCCATCAAATACGCTTTCCATTGCCTTGATCGACTTTTCTACGTCAGGAGGCATTTTAATCTCCAGCACAATTCTCCGCACCGTAAGATCAAACTTATAGCTGCGCCACCATCGCCAAAACCACACGGTTTGAGGCCATAGCAAAAAAGGGGCAAACACCCACCACCAAGTTTTCAAAAATTCCCAGAGAAATTGGAGCAGGAGAAATCCAAAACCAAGAACAGCTTCCATGCTTCTATTCTACACCAATCTTGCCTTAGTCTCCAATACAAATATACCCACCGCCTTCGCGCAAGAAACAGGCTTTGTCCTGAAGGTTCAACAAAATTGTGCTCTCTTTCACTTGCCGCTGACTCAATGTTTTTTCTATAATTTCCTCTTTGGTCATTGCCTTTCCGTTCTCGCGCAAAATCTCTCGAATGACATCTTTTACGGTCCCCGGTTTGTATCCCCACTCTCCCAATGCGTACGTTCCTCTTCCAACGAGCACAAATCGGGGATCTTTAATAAGTTCGTTGTGAACAGTCTGCGGGAGTACATCTTTTTTCTTCCAGTTGGTGGATTGTTCTGCCAACGATTCTTGAAGTTGTTCTATTGCTTTCGCCACTTCCACAAAATGGAGCGGCTTGCGCGCTTCACGAAGTACTACATGCGCTTTATCGCGCATGCCCTTGGGGTATACTTCGGACCACTCGCGCAACCCCCACTTCCCATTGTAGCTCCGCATAATATGCTTGGAAATTTCAAGCAAAGAGGCTAACGTACGCGGATGGAGTTTTTCTCCTTCGTGCGTGTGGTGTACTTTTGTCAAATCGTCAAATTCAAGAGCTTCTTTACGTTCTTCCAAATATGCATAAATGGCATCCAAAAGCCGTGGACTTATCTCCACAAGCTCTTTTTTGCTCGCCCAAAAGGGATGCACGTATTCTGTTTCTTTGTGCTTGTGAAACTGGTCTCCTAAATGCAAAATAAAAATGATGTGATTGGCAACATGAGGAGCCGCCAATTCTTTAACCAAAAGATCTTGCCTCTTCACGTAGCCAGATTCTTTAAGCACCAAGGCAATTTGATCTAAAAGCGTTTGAAGTTTTTCTCTCTCCTTTTTTTGTATTGCATCTTTCTTTACCTGTCGCATGCCATCTTCCACGATTTGGCGCACCCGCTCTCTTGTAATTCCATGGCGCTGGCCAATTGCCTCCAGCGTCTCTGACTCTTCTTGCTGCAACCCAAATCTCCTCGTCAGCACGTCGCGGGTTCGAGGATGCAAATCGGAAATAAGAGCAATCGTAAATTTTTGATACGGAAAAGTCATTTTACTATTAAACCAAACTTACAAATTCTTGTCAACCCCTTTGCCTTTTAACCCACGCGAAAAGCAGAGCAGGCGCAGGAAAAATCGAAGAGTAAGCTCCAACTGCAATGCCAATAGTCATGGTAAGCGCAAAATCACGGAGCGTCTCTCCTCCGAAGAAAAGAATTGCAAGCACCACGATCAACACGGTAAGCGAAGTACCTATGGAACGAACAATGGTTTGCTGAACACTTTTATTGAGCGTATCAGCGAAATCAAACCCAACTTTTTTGACAATATTCTCTCGAATCCGATCAAAGATTACCACCGTATCATTGATTGAATACCCAATAATCGTTAACAGCGCGACCACAACGGGAATCTGAATCTGAAGATTAGAGAACCGACCGAGCACGGCCAATGCGCCTAACGTAACAACCACATCGTGAATCAACGCAGCCAACGCAACCACACTCCATTGCCAAGAGCGCACTGGCTGCACAATCTTTCGGAATGCAAATGCAACATAGAAACTAATGACAGCTAACGACAGCACAATCATCAAGAAAGTCTTCTTTTTGAGCTCTTCGCCAATTATTCCCCCAATGGACTCGAATCTTTGCTCTCTTGCTTCTTGCCCTAATTTCGAGAGTATCTGCTGGTGAGTTTCTTCTGAAATTGTTTCCATTCGAAGGATCAATCTTAGCTCTCCACCCGATTGAATAGTCAGAGATCCCAAGTGAAAGTCAGAAAGAAGCTCCTGAACTTCCTGATTCGAGGGGCGTTTCTCCTGATACTCAACCTCGAGAATAGTGCCTCCCGTGAAATCAATGCCTAAGCGCAATCCAAAGAAAGCAACGGACGCCACGCTCGCAATAATTGCGATGCTTGAAAGAGAAAGATAGATGTTGCCAAAACGAAAAAAGTTCATGCTTTAAGTCCACAACCATCTGATATTTGCAAGTTTCGTATCCGCAAATATGCGCAAAAATGTTTTTGTTATTAGAATCGCGGAAAACATGCTGACCACGACACCAAGAGAAAGCGTGAGAGCAAAACCTTTTACAAACGAGGATCCCAGCCAAAAAAGAATTAACCCCGCAAGAAGCGTGGTGATATTTCCATCTCGAATCGAAGGCCAGGCTCTTTGAAAACCTTCTTCCAACGCAAGAGAAAAACGTTTTCCGTCTCGAAGCTCCTCTCTCATACGAGAGAAAATAAGAATATTCGCGTCAACCGCCATGCCAATAGACAAAATAAAGCCTGCTACTCCTGCCAATGTAAATGTGACAAACCCCTTGAGCAACGCCAAGGTAAACAGCGTATAAAGAAAAAGCGCAAGCGCAGCTATAAAGCCTGGAATACGATAGAACATGGTCATAAATACCATTACTATCAAAAGACCTACGATACCCGCCTGAAGACTTTGGCGAAGCGATAGTTCTCCTAACGTAGGCCCTACAGTTTGCTGGGAAAGCAACGTAATGGCAACGGGTACAGCTCCCGCATTGAGATTACGCACAAGCTCTCGCGCTTCTTCTATGGTAAAGTTTCCTGTAATCTGCGCCTGCCCTCCCGAAATCTCTGTCTGCACAATAGGAGCTTGGAGAAGTTGATTATCCAAATAAATTGCAAGGGGTTTGCCCACGTTGCGCCGCGTAATTTCTTGAAAGAGTTTCGCTCCATCGTTGTTGAATGTTAGATACATAAGGGGTTCTTGCCCTAGTTGTTCAAAGCCGACTTCGGCGCGCTCCAAAAAGCTTCCGTTCAAAGGCGTAGATTGAAAAGGATCTTCAAATTCCCCCTTTCCAGTTTCAAGCGCTTGCTGATTCCTTTGCACAATTTCTTCGTGGTTCTCTTTCACTTCCCGAAATTCAAGAAACGGCGCTCTCCCAATAAGATCAATAGCTCTGGTCGAGTCAATCACTCCCGCAATCTCTACGATTAAGCGACGCTCACCTCCAGTGCCTTCAATTTGCACTAAGGGTTCTGCTACGCCAAAAAAGTTTACGCGACGCTCGATTATGTCGCGCAGTCCTTCCATTGCAGAATCATAGCCGGCTGGATCTACTTTCGACAAATCTGCCTGATACACCAAATGAACACCACCCTGCAGGTCCAACCCCAAACGGAAAGGAATTACTGGAATCTGGATATTGCCGGGGAGTTTTGCCAGCTGGGGATTGATCTGTTCTGGAAAGTCAAAAAATCCGGCAACTGCTCCTGCCAGAAAAATCACCAACGTAATGCTAGCAACTTTCCATCTTTTCATTTTTACCATCCTATCATATTCTCCAAGATTTTCCAATACCCATGAAACCACCACGCAAAATCTCTTGTCTCACTTTCCTCACGATCGTAAGATTAGTGTGACATCTCGCTTATGATAGGCCAGCCAAGAACGCGGCGATGACGGCGACGAGGAAAATGCCGTCGAACACACCTGCCCCGCCGATCGAAAGTATGCCCTGCCCTTCCCGCATCACACGAGGCAAATGAAGTATATCTCCGCCGATGAGCACACCTATTACCCCTGAAATAAATGCCACTGAAGATGCGGAGTCAAACGCCAATATCAAAGCAAAAATCGTTGCAAAAAACGCAGGAAATAATACCGGAATCGCAATTCCCTTACCTGGAACAAATCGGGCAAGCAGAAAACAAATCGTAATCATCAAAGCAGACGCAAGTAAAGTCTCTTTGAGAGGCATCCTCGGCAATAAATACAAGACTAGAATAAGAGGCACCATTGCTCCGCCCACATTTATGGAAAGTCCTTGTTGTTGCAATCTCTTCCGTCGAACCAATCCAAAAAAATGAGATTCTTCTACTTCGATGAGCCGTCTCCTCCCCAAAGGAATGTTCATGAAAGAGCCCACCAGCATTGCAATTAACACTCCAATAACTGCTTCCGGTGGAAAACCCAACTTCTCAAATCCCGATGTTGCAATATGAAACAACCCAAACAGCGCCAAAAATGGAATTGCCAAAATAATTGCCGCAATAATAAGGAAAATAAGCATACGCTACGTTTGCGCTTCTTGTATCAGTTTTGCCGTGAGCTGCTTTGATGCCGAATTGTCTTTTCGTCTATATTCGCAGGTATTATTTCAAACTCATATCCCATTTCCCGTAGCACCTGCTGCCGCCCTTCCGACTTTGACCCTAATATGATTTTCATTATTACTTCTTGAAATACAACTCGGCACCCAAACCCCTCAATTCGAACGCTCACGTTTTTTGTTTTCGATGCGCCGTA
>CAYJRT010000023.1:0-6668 GCA_964372895.1 uncultured Candidatus Saccharibacteria bacterium | reverse complement strand
AAAACCACACATCGTGACGACTGCGATTGAGCATGAGTCGGTGTTGGAACCGTGCCGCACACTAGAAAAAGAGGGAATGACAGAAGTAACATATGTGAAGCCGCAAAAAGATGGGGTTGTTTTGGTGGAAGATATCAAAAACGCAATCAAAGAAAACACTGTTTTGGTATCGGTAGTGTACGCAAACAGCGAGATTGGCACCATACAGCCAATTGCCGAAATCGGCAATTGGCTGAAATCCAAGGCTCAATCCGCCAGCTGGCGGACAAAATCCAAGATTATTTTTCACACAGATGCTGTGCAAGCAGCAAACTACCTCGACTGCGACGTGCAAAAACTTGGGGTGGATTTGCTTACGTTGAGCGGTCATAAAATCTATGGTCCCAAGGGGATTGGTCTATTATATAAAAGAACTGGTGTTTCTCTGGTTCCCCTTCTTACGGGAGGAGGCCAGGAAATGGGTTTTCGTTCTGGTACGGAAAATGTGGCCGCAATTGTTGGTATGGGTGTTGCGCTGGAAGATTTGATGAATCCTCGTATTATGGTGCAGAACATTGCGATTCGCCAGATGCGAGACAAACTGATCAAAGCAGTTTTGCGGAAAATTCCAGAGAGCGAACTTACCGGTTCTCTTGAAAAACGACTTCAAAACAATGCGCATTTCAGGTTTAAGGGAGTGGAAGGACGCAGTCTTGTGATTGCGCTTGATCAAAAAGGCATAGCAACAGCAACAGGATCTGCTTGTTCTGAAAAAACGCAAGAACCTTCCCATGTGCTTTTGGCGCTTGGCTTGTCGAACAAAGACGCGCTTTCTTCCTTGCGTATTACGTTTGGTAAACAAACAAAACAAGAGGATATAGAGAAAGCCGTGAAGGTGCTTGTCGCTACAGTTGCTCAATTGAGAAAAACTAAGGTACAATAATCAATTATGTTGTCATATAATATTCGCATTATTGCGTTTTCTTTGGTTTTTAGTCTTCTTGTTGGGGGTGTGGCTGGGGGAGCAGTGTATTTCAAACTCAATGAAGAGTTGGAGGTATTGCGCGCAAATCTTCCTGCAAGCCAAAGAATTGTTCAGCAAGAAGGAGGTGCGCAAGAGCGATATCTTCCACAAACCACTCAAGAGGAGCGCATTATCAAGGTTGTTCAGGATGCTTCGCCTGCAGTGGTGAGCATTATTTTAACACGCGACGAACCTGTATTTGAGCAGATTTTCAGAGACCCTTTTGAAGAGTTTTTTGGCGAGCCCTCACCCTTTAGAGTCCCCGAATTGCAGCAGAGGGGAACCGAACGAAGAGAAATTGGAGGCGGCTCCGGTTTTTTCGTGACTGCCGAGGGTTTAATTATTACAAACAAACATGTGGTATTGCGTGATGATGTTGACTATACGGTATTTACCAATGATGGCAACTCGTACCCCGCAAAAGTTTTAGCAAGAGATCCGGTACAGGACTTGGCAGTGATTCAAATTAAAGGGAATTCTCCCCTTCCTTTCACAAAACTTGGCAGTTCAGAAAAGTTACAGATTGGTCAAACGGTAGTTGCGATTGGCAATGCGTTAGGTGAGTTTCGTAATACGGTTTCTGTTGGCGTAATCTCTGGGCTTGGTCGTACTATTACCGCTTCAGATGGAGAGGAGTTCGTAGAAACTATCGAAGATGTTATTCAAACCGATGCTGCCATCAATAAAGGAAATTCAGGGGGACCGTTGCTTAACCTCGCAGGTGAGGTGATAGGCGTGAACACCGCAACGGTTTTGGACGCACAAAACATTGGGTTTGCAGTGCCATCGGACAAAGCGAGAAGAGATCTGTATCAGGTGCAAGAGTTGGGGAGAATCGTGTATCCCTTTTTGGGCATTCAATATCGTGCGATAACCGAAAAAATTCAGCAAGAAGAGAGTTTGCAGGTTGCGAACGGCGCTCTTGTGGAAGATGTGGTTGCCGGGTCTCCGGCTGCAAAAGCAGGGATTCAAAAAGGCGATATTCTTTTGGAATTCGACGGTAAAAAAATTACTGGGCAAAACTCTTTCGGCAAAATTATTCAGCAGTACGATGAAACTTCTGCAAAACCTGTGTACAATCCAGGAGATGCAGTGGCGCTCAAGATGTTGCGAGGAAGCAAAGAGCTCCTTGTACATGTAGTTTTGGATGAACGCAAGGAATAAGATTTGACAAGCATTATTAAAGCGTGGTTTAATATAGTATTATGATGACAAACAATCCAGGTAACTTTACCCATAAAGCTCAAGAAGCTATTTTGCAGGCGCAAAATGTTGCGCAAGAGCGTGGCCAGCAGCAGGTGGACGCCCTCCATTTGCTGTATGCGCTTGTCTCTCAAGAAGAAAGCGTGGTGTTAACGTTGCTTCAGAAAATCGGAGCAGACATTGACGGACTCAAACGCAGGGCGCAGATTGCTTTAGATAGGCTTCCCATATCTGCTTCCCCAGCTCCGTTTGGCCAGTTTTATCTCACACAGGATTTGGGAAAGGTATTGGAAAGAGCTCGTCAGGAATCTGCAAAAATGGGAGATGAATATATTTCCGTGGAGCATCTTTTTCTCGCTCTTTTGGATACGGATTCCAAGGCAAAGGAAATTGTAGAGAAAACGTCAATCTTGCCGAGCGACGGCGGCGCTACTCCCACCCTTGAATTCGGCAGGTTAGATTATGAAACTGCTTTGAAGATTTTGGCGCAAATCCGCGGAGGTATAAGGATTACTGATCCTTCTCCGGAATCTAAATATCAAGTGGTGGAAAAATACGCGCGCAACTTAACCCGTTTGGCTCAGCAAGGCAAACTCGATCCTGTAATCGGTCGCGAGAACGAAATTCGGCGTTTAATGCAGGTTATTTCGCGCCGAACGAAAAATAATCCAGTACTCATTGGAGAAGCAGGAGTAGGAAAAACTGCAGTAGTAGAAGGATTGGCGCAGAAAATCGTAAAAGGAGATGTGCCCGAAAGCCTTAAAGACAAAGAAATTATTGCTTTGGATTTGGGCGCTTTGGTGGCAGGCACAAAATACCGCGGCGAATTTGAAGATCGTATTAAAGCTCTTTTGAGAGAACTTCAGCGCGCAGGCGGCAAATACCTTTTATTTATCGACGAATTGCACACCTTAGTCGGAGCAGGAGCAGCAGAAGGTGCGATTGACGCCTCCAATCTTTTGAAACCAGCATTGGCAAGAGGAGAATTGCGAGCCATTGGAGCCACTACTCTTCGCGAGTATCAAAGATATATTGAGAAAGATCCTGCTTTGGAGCGAAGATTCCAGCCCATTTATGTGGCAGAGCCAAGCATCGAAGACACGGTGCTCATACTGCGGGGAATTAAAGAGAAATACGAGCTTCACCATGGAGTGAAAATTAAAGATTCTGCTTTGGTTGCCGCTGCCAATTTGGCTGCTCGGTATGTTTCAGACCGTTTCCTGCCAGACAAAGCAGTGGACCTTATTGATGAGGCAATGAGTTCTTTAAGGCTCGATATGGAATCTGAACCACATGATTTGGAAAATTTGAAGCGCGAGATACAAAAATTCGAAATTGAAAGAGAAGCAGTCAAAAACGAAAAAGGAGAGGAAAAACAACTCAAAGTTTTAAATCGTTCGCTTGCTGATTTGAAGGAAAAAGCAAAATCCATTGAAGCAAAATGGTTGGCAGAAAAAGAGGTGATCAATACCATAAAGGAACTCAAAAAGTCTGTCGAAGAGACCCGTTTTCAAATTGAGCGGGAGCAATCTGCGGGAAATCTCCAACGTGTTGCCGAGTTAAAATATGGACAACTCCCCGATTTGTTCAAAAAACTTCGTGAAGAAGAGCGTAAACTCTCTCGTTACCAAAAAAATCACCCTATTTTGAAAGAAGAAGTAACAGAAGAAGATGTTGCGCGCGTAGTTTCAATGTGGACCGGAATTCCTGTTACCCGGTTAATTGAAGAAGAAGCAAAAAAATTGGAGAAAATGGATGAAATTTTGGAAAAGAGAGTTGTTGGACAAGAAGAGGCGATGGGTGCAATATCAAATGCCATTAGAAGAAGTAGGGCCGGCATCGGAGAAGAAAATCGTCCTTTGGGATCCTTTATGTTTTTAGGTCCAACCGGTGTGGGAAAGACTGAAACCGCCAAAGCTTTGGCAGAATTTCTCTTTAACGACGAAAACGCGTTAATTCGTTTGGATATGTCAGAATATATGGAGCGGCACACGGTGTCGCGCATGGTAGGTTCTCCACCGGGGTATGTAGGGTATGACGAAGGAGGTCAACTCACCGAGAAAATTCGAAGAAGACCTTATGCCGTAGTGCTTTTGGATGAAATCGAAAAAGCACATCCCGAAGTGTTTAATATGCTGCTGCAAATTTTGGAAGATGGGCGCTTAACCGATGCTAAAGGCAGAGTGGCTTCTTTCAAAAACGCGCTTATTATTATGACCTCAAACATTGGATCCCAGTTTATCGCAGAAATGGGTCCTCTGGGATTCGTGGGTGAGCAAGCAAATAGAGACAACCGTAAAGAAGCGGTGAGAGAAAAAGTAATGGCTGCTTTAAGAGAGCAGTTTCGACCCGAATTCCTCAACCGGGTGGATGAGATTATTATTTTTGACTATCTCGGGAAACAAGAAATCAAGAAAATTGTGGAACTTGAAATGGCAAAAGTGGCAAAACGCCTTGCAAAGCAGGGAATTGAGCTTGAAATAACAGAAAAAGCAAAAGAATTGTTAGCTGAACGCGGTTTTGATTCCAACCTTGGGGCTCGCCCCTTGAAAAGAGTTATCCAAAAAACCGTATTAGACCCTCTTTCTTTGAAGATTGTTTCTGGAGAAATTGGGCAAGGGGGTAAGATTGTTATTGGCGAAAGCAAAGGAGAAATTGAAGTTCAAATAATGCACACAATGCCACGTCTCAAAAAGGATGTTCTTGTTAAAACAAGAACTACGTAAATGAAGCTTCGCATTCTGGCAATTTTTGTTGTCATTAGCATTTTTGTTGTGGGAGCCTTGAGTGGTATATGGACTCAAGCTTTTTTTCTGCCTTCTTTGGCTTCTCACCCTGTATTTCAGCAGTGGAAATTTGTGCAAGACTGGTCAGCGAGAACCACGCTCATTAGAGAAGTAAGAGAAGTAGTTATTCGAGTGGATGATGCCGCAGAAAGAGTTGCGGCAAGAGCAGAAGGCATGGTGGTGGGGATAGAAAGCAAAAGCGGAAGCCACACCATTGTAGGTTCTGGTTTTGCCTTAACTTCAGATGGGTTTATTCTTACCTTGGCAAGCTTGGTTCCCCAAGGGTATGAAACAAGGATATATCTAAGAAACAAAGAAGAGTTTGTTTCCGGAGAAGTGCTAAGGCGCGACTTTACACGGAATTTGGCAATTATAAAGAGTAATCTCAAGAATATGCAAACCGCGGAGTTTGCAAGTTCTGATCTTTCAAGTCTTGGTGCTCCGGTTGTTATGGTTGGAAAGAGTCTCGAAGAAGAGAAGTTAATAACCATTGTGAATCAAGGAACCGTAAGAACAAAAGACCAGAATAGAATACGGACGAATATATTTGATAAAACCACGCTTGCCGGAAGTCCTTTGTTTGACTTGGAAGGCCGCATCGTGGGTTTAAGCACGTTTGAGCCAAATGGCCGCCTCGTTGCGATTCCAGCTTCAATCCTTCGTGCCTTCTCTGGATTTTGAGCTGTTTTTTATTTAGGTTGCGTGGTGTGCGCGATGTGATACATTAAAAGAGTATGGCGCATCAGAGGCTTTTGATTGGGATGGTCGGATTCCTCATTGCGAGTGCAGGAGGGATTTTTGTTTTGACAAACCAAGAGGGGAATCCGCCAAGCGGCCTGCCCGGTCAGGGCGGAGAAATCGCGAAAGAGACGTTTGTGGCCGGGGTTGAACAGGTTATTGAATCTGAAACGCCAGCAGACAACGAACTGTTTGAAGCGAAGCTTCAAACAGAGCAAGCAGTCGGGAAACCAGTATCACAGCCGTTTGCAAAACAACCCACGCCTGTTCCAGCAGCACCAAAGTCTCCACCTTCTATCCCCACCAAAACGCCAACTTCTCTAGAGCCACTTCCTACTCCAGAACCAACAGCGCCTCCTACGCCGACTCCAGAGCCCACGCCGGTGCCACCTCCCGTGCCAGCGCCAAAGCCCGCAGGAAAGATAAACATTAACACTGCTGGCTCCGTTGAGCTCGAACAGCTGAACGGTATAGGCCCGGTGTTGGCAGGCAAGATTATTGACTACAGAACCAATATGAGCCTGTTTTACGCAATCGAAGATATTAAAAACGTAAGCGGTATCGGAGAGGCAATATTCGAAAAAATAAAGAATGATATTACCGTGGGAAATGTTTCGCCTGCGCCCCAACCTCCGGCCCCACAACCAGAGCCTTCTCCGCCGCCTTCGGGCAAAATTAATATTAACACGGCAAGTTTTGAGGAGTTGCAACACATTACAGGAGTGGGAGAAGTAATCGCCCAGCGCATTATCGACTATCGAATCCAGAACGGCCCATTCCTGGTAATCGATGACTTAAAAAATGTAAGCGGAATAGGGGATAAGACCTTTGAGAAAATGAAAGATGAGATAGCGGTATAGGCTTTGTTGACCCTCCTTTTGAGGTTTGCTATATTGGGTGATAAGAAGGAATGCTGAAGGATGAACAGAAACTTTTTC
>CAYJRT010000022.1:0-6771 GCA_964372895.1 uncultured Candidatus Saccharibacteria bacterium | reverse complement strand
AACAAGAACAGCCCCAAGCAATGCCCGATGAACTCGCTTTTCTGCAAGGAGCAGCACAGGAGCAGAAAGCAGAACCAAAAAGGACTCTCCCTCCCGCCGGCTGGACTGGACGTCCAAGCGGTTTAGTCACGCCTCCTGCTGTAGGCACTCGCCAAACTGGGGAGGAGCGCATGAGACGACGGGAAGAATCCCTCAAGCCACCATCTCCTTTGGGTCAAAGTTTACCTGGACAGCTAGAGCGCTCCAAAGAGGTCTTTTCCATTGAGGAAGTTGGCAGTAAAGTATCAGAACAAATAAGACAAGTGGAAGAAAATGGAATTGTTTTTGACGAAACGACACTGCGAGAAAGACAGAAAAGTTTAGCTGGAAGGCCTATTATTGACTCGAGTGTTTTCAGAGAGGCAACGGCGGTTCTTGAGGAAGAACCAACTTTCTCTTGGGTCGAAACTGATAAAATTGTTGGTCGGCCTTTCGCCAATCAATATCAAGGCGGCTGGAGTTTTGAATACGGCCAGAGAAAAGGAAGAATTGTAGAAGTTGCAAAAGAGTTATCGGGCACTGAACAGGATGAACAAAAAATTGAGCACATCTTTCACCCTGCAAAACCAAATGAGAGAATAAGGTTATCCGTACTCGAGGGACCGGGCGGCCCGATGTACTCCGTTGAAGATGGAACTCATCGTGTAGCCGGAGCAATGGTGGCAGGACTTCGTGAAATTCCAGCTGATGTTAAAAAAATCAAGTACCCGCTAGAGCGGCTTACGACTGTCGAAGATGACATTGAAGACTGGCAGAAGAAAATCGAGTTAGGTTTAATTCAGGGCAAAATCGAAACACTGCAAAATGACGAGGGGGAAAAATCTTATAAGCTTACCGTTGAAAAAGAAGTATTACCCTGGATTAGGACTACATCACAAAACGAGTTTATCAGAATTAACCGGACGTACGAAAAATTGTATCCAGGTTCGTTAGATAATCTTAAGGTACCAAGAGATGCACTGATTGATCCAGTAGCAAATAATTATTTTATGGCTGGACGTTGGAAAGAATGGGAAGAAAAGTTTTCACAAAATACGCCACCACCCACATTTTCTCGCAATGCGCAAGATATGCGAGAGTTTGCGGTAATCAAGACTGAAGATCTTGGGTCGCTTCAAGAAGCTAGTCGATGGGAAGCGGAGCAAGGAAAAGAGAAAAACTACATTGAGTACCCGGTATACAAAGTCAAAGGATATAAGGGCGAAGTCACTTATGTCGGGACGCACCATTTTAACAGCCGGGGAACACCAGAGTCAGATGCAATGATTGATATAATTGAGAGAACGTTTCGTGATGCTGCGCCAGACATCGTGTTTGTAGAAGGGTTGAACGGTTTGCAAGACAACAGAGAGAAGGAGATTGAATTCTTGACAAACAATTCCTATAAGGATGTTTTGGCTGAAAGAGGTGAAAATGGCTTTACAGCAAAACTGGCGCTTGAGAATGGTGTGGAAGTCAGATCTCCTGAACCTAACACAGGAGATACAATTGAGTTTCTTGAAAACCAGGGATACACAAAAGATGAAATCTTTGGATATTATTTTTATCGCATGGTTCCCCAGTATCAGCGAAAGCAAAGAGAGGGAACAATGGAAGAATCCTTTGAGGAATATATACGCCCCACTCTCGAGGAATTTAAGGAACGAACAAACTGGGATGGTTTTGACTACTCGGTGGAGCATGCATCCAAGATTGGCAAAGATATCTTGGGAAAGGAATTAGATCTGGAGGATGAAGCTTTTTATGAGAAGAAAACATGGCCCCTAATTCTTGATTCTCCCCAGGAAGAAACAGTCCTGAACCGGGTATCGCGAGAAGGGAATGCCCTTCAAAACGTTCATGCCGTGAATCAGATGGGCGAGGCACTCAAGAATCACAAGCGTCTATTTATCGTTTACGGAGGGACACATTCTCTTGTTCAGAAACCAGCCATTGAAAAATTGCTGCAGCAGAAAGCACAAGAATCCCATGGCACGGTGAGCGCTCCGAATGAGCAAGTAACGCCGTCGAGCGGATTGCCTGAAAAGAAAGAAAAAGAAGAAATTGCTCCTCGTAGCCAACCTAAGGAAAGTTTGGGAGATACTTGGATGAGTGAGTTTGGCCTCGTCTTTGATCCGGAAGCAGAACTCGCAAGAATCAGACAACTTCCGAGCGAGCAACGCCGAGAAGCGCTCCCTAAATTTAAAAAGCAGCTTGCTGCGCAGAGAGAGAGTTTTATGGCTCTTCAAGAGCAACTCGTACAAGCAGTGCAACAAAATCCTGACCGAAGCGCAGACGAACTGTACCAAATAGTCACAAGTTCTACCGAACAACACCACCTCCCCCCTGCTCGAAAGATCCTTATTCGCGACGTACTCGCAGATTACGAAAAACGACACAAATTCGTTCAGGGATTGCGCGAACAGTATCCTGACGACAACGCTCTTTACGAAAAGCTTTTTGGAAGAGCACCCCAAGGAAGCGTTGAAATTAAAACAAATCCCAGTTCCTTCTTTGTAAAGATTTCTGACCCAGACGACTATGTGTACGCATATAGCGGAGAAAAACTTGGGATTTTGGGACTAAAAAGCAAAGATGTAATTGAGTATTCAAAGAAACAAGCAACTAATTCAGGAGGAGCCCTTTTGCATGATGCGCTTATCCCTGAACTCAACTACTCACTTGCAATCGCAAACCTTTCTGCTATAGCTCACGTACCAGGTTATAGTAAGAAGGTCGCGACGCATGAAGAACAGCATTCTCTTTACAATTTGCGCCGTCAGTTTTTGCAACCCGCAGTAGACCAGGAACTCCAGCGTAAAGAACGCGCAGAGATATACGCCTATGCAGCAATGAGCAACTCAGGGGCAGCATCAAAAGAAGAAGTAGCAGAGGCATTTGGGAAGTTAGCCACGTCTTATCGGAAAGTAGCCGCGGAGTTCGCAGGCAACGAAGTATTGGCGAATTTTAAAGACGGTAGCACCGAATACGACACAAGAGAAACTCTTGCGCCAACCTATGGCGACTCACTTCTATATGACTATCTCAAAAAAACAAGAGAAGGATTGACAGGCTCCAACCCACCAAAAGCGATTTCTCAAGAAGAATGGGGCAGCATTGTCGGAAAAGAGCTAGATACAAAGTATAAGTCCCACATCAGAAAAATTGTTAGAATCCCATATACACTTGAGAGACAAGGGTACTCGAAAGAACAGGTGCTCGCCCTACTTGAGCAAGAACCTGTTTCCCGATGGCAAAAAGTGGCAAATCGTCTTATCAAAGAAACTAGGAAGAGTTAGGGCTTGAGTTTAATTACTACGCGGCGGTCTGCGCCTTCGCCAACACTTTCTGAAACCACATCGGTCCTGTCTGCAAGCGCCATGTGAACAATGCGGCGCTCTGCCGAGGACATTGGAGAAAGTTCTTTTGGTTTTTTGAGCAATACCACCTCGTCTGCCGTGGTTTTTGCAAGGTCTTGCAAATACTCCTCTTTGTTTTTTTTGTATTCGTTCACGTCAAGCGATACATAAAAGGGTTCTTCGATCTTTCTGCGCAGCATGAGCTTTACAATATGTTGGAGTTCAAATAGCGTTTGTCCTCTTTCGCCAATAATAATTTTTGGTTCTTGCGCTTGAATTGTAATGGAAATAGTAGGTTCTTTGACACCCTCGATTTGCTCCATCTTTACACTGTCTGTCGGCACCCCAAGTTTTTCAAGCAACTGGCGCACCTCCTTTTCAATTATTTGTAATTGATCTTTGTTCAACATGTTTTTCTTTTCTTGTAATAAACCAATGTTGCCACAATGAAAATGCGGTACTCGAAATCCAGTAGAGAGCGAACGCAGAAGGCAAAGATGAAGCAATCCAAGTAATCACCACCGGAAAAATATACATCATTTGAGTCTGCATAAGAGAAGCTATGTCGGGTTTTTCGCCATTTTTCTTTTTCCGTTTCGCGGGACTGGATTGGCGGAATTGTATGAACTGGAGCGCGCCTGCAAAAACAGCGAGCGGAAGAGAACGTTCGTTTAAATTCAAAAGATTAAGGAATGTGGCGTCGATGGCTTGGGGGCTCGGCACAAACGAATACAAAAGAGAAAATTGTTCGGGCTGAATTCCGTGCGCAAACATCTGGTATAAAACAATGAAAACAGGAAACTGGATAAGTATAGGCATAAACATTGCCAAGGGATTCACTCCTGCTGTTTTGTAGAGCTCGAGCATAGCTCGAGTCTGCTCTTCTTTTTTGTTCTTATATTTTTCTTGAATTTCTTTGAGTTTGGGTTGAATTTCAGCTAATTTTTTTTGCACTCGCACTCCTTGCGCGCCCAGCGGATAAGAAATACTCCGTACCCCTAAGGTAAGCAGTATGACTGCCACGCCAAAATCTTTCCCAGGGATTACCTGCGACAAAAAGACCAACACATTAAAAATTGGCTGATAGAGAAATAGGTGATACAAATTAAGAAAAAAATCCATACATTACGAAAGCAGAGAAGCTTTGACAAAAAGCAAGTGAAGCATTTTTCTGGCTTCCGGCATGCTCTGCACATGAAATCCCGGCAACACCACCAACACAATATCTTGTCCTGGTTTCGCAAGCTCAAACTCTTTTCTTGCCGCCTCTTTGAGAACTCTTCGTATTCGGTTTCGCCTTACTGCCTGCTTTGCGACTTTCTTGCTTACCACCACTACCAGGCGCATCTTTGCTCCAAACGCTCCTTCCCCTACCTTCAAAATAAGTCCGTTGTGCTTAAACCTGCGCATTACACCGTAAGCTTTTTTCTTCCTTTTCTTCTTCTCCGCCGCACCACGTTTTTGCCCCCCTTTGATTTTGCCCGCCGTAAAAAACCGTGAGTTCTTTTCCGTTTTCTTGTTTTTGGCTGATATGTGATACTCATAGACCTATATGATAGTATAATAGGAAATATGCCGGAGGTCAATTTACCTCCACTTATACCCAGATTATCCCCATGTTATCAACATAACCCATTGTTTTCCGTTTATTTTTGCTGATTTCACGGTGTGCTATAATAATTCCTATGAGCAACGAAGAGCTTTGGCAAGCCGTGCTTGCGCAACTTCAATTTGAAATTTCACCGGCAAACTTTGCTACTTGGCTCAAGAACACATACGTCCTCTCTAAAGAGGATAGTGAGCTTGTCGTTTCTGTGCCTAACAACTTCTCAAAAGAATGGCTTGAAAATAAATACAACAAGCTTATTTTTCATATTATTCGAGGACTCGATAACGAAATAAAGGAGATACGTTACCTGGTGGGCACTCCAACAAAGTCTAAGCAGTCTTCGCAAAGACAAGTTTTTCCAGTCCAAACTGATTCCCAGCTTGAGTTTCAAGAGCTTAAAATTGATCGTGCAACTAATCTCAGCTCGAAGTATACATTTGCAAATTTTATCGTAGGGCCATTCAATGAACTGGCTCACGCAGCCTCTTTGGCTATATGCAAAAATCCCGGAGTCATATATAACCCGTTTTTCGTGTACGGAGGAGTAGGCCTTGGGAAAACCCATCTTTTGCAGGCAGTAGGCACTTCCATCGCAGAAAATTTTCCCGAAAAAAGGATACGCTATATGTCTTCTGAAAGGTTTACCACTGGGGTGGTGTCTGCAATTCGAAATCACACCATGGATGGTTTTCGCTCTCTGTATCGCGAACTCGACATTCTTATTATAGACGACATTCAATTTCTTGCGGGAAAAGACAAAACCCAAGAAGAGCTTTTTCACACCTTCAATACTCTCTATGAGCGCGGCAAACAGATTATCTTTTCTTCCGACCGGCCTCCAAAGTCAATTCCAGCCCTGGAAGAACGTTTGCGTTCCCGCTTTGAAGGAGGAATGATTGCGGACATTGGCAATCCCGACTTTGAATCGCGCATGGCCATACTCAAAACAAAGATTGCCGAATACGACATAGAAATCGCAGAAGATGTGTGTGAATACGTCGTTGCCCATATCCAGCGAAATATCCGAGAACTCGAAGGCGCCCTTAATCGCCTTTTTGCTGCTTACAGGCTTACCCACAAGACTCCGACGCTTCAAGAGGCAAAGTCTCTCTTGCACAATATTATCTCCAACCCCAATAAAATGGTAAGCCCTAAAAAAATCATTCAGATAGTTGCAGACTTTTATGATCTGAAAGAAAAAGAAATAGTCTCTGCTTCGCGAAAAAAAGAAGTGGTGAAACCAAGACAAGTTGCAATGTATCTGCTCCGCGCAGAACTCAAGAGTTCGTATCCGTTAATTGGTAAGCGATTTGGTGGCAAAGATCATACAACCGCCATTTACGCTTGCGAGAAAATCGCCAACGAGCTTCAGGGGTCTGAAGTTCTTCTCGACGAACTCAACCTTATAAAACAGAGGATATACACCGGATAAGGTGGGGAAAATGCGGGGATGAAAAATGGTTTTTACGTAGCTTCGCTTTATCGTACTTCTATCCCCCTGTTTGTTTTCCTTAATTCCAAAGAAATAAATCGGAAAAAACTAATTTCCACAAATCCCCAACTCCAGTAACAACAAACTAACGTATATATTATACTTATAACTTTATGGAAACTATTGTGCTAAAAAGTCATTTGAAAGAAGGATTAGAGGTTGTAGAACACGCTGCTGCGAAGTCTCCTTCACTCCCTATTTTAAGTAATATTTTGCTATCGGTGAAAAAAGAAGAGGTAACGCTTGCAGCTACTGATTTGCAGATGGGTATTACCTATCAATTTTTGGGCACA
>CAYJRT010000021.1:0-6931 GCA_964372895.1 uncultured Candidatus Saccharibacteria bacterium | reverse complement strand
TGATTGATTTTAAAAATTTTGGATTGCTGCTCGACAGCATTGCAGAAGAAAAAGGTCTTTCCAAAGAGCGAGTTTTGGAAACCGTGGAACAGGCTCTTGCCGCGGCTTACAAAAAAGAATTTGGAAAGCGAGGCCAAAACATCAAAGCGTCCCTGGATATCAAAACAGGGAAAGTTAAGTTTTGGCAAGTAAAACTCGTGGTAGACAAAGGCATGATTTATTCAGAAGAAGAGCTGGCCGCCCTCCAAGAGGGCGAGCCCCGCCCAGAATCTTCTGGGCGGGAAGCGATTGACGAAGAGCCCGCGGAGGGTAAAAAAGTACGATTTAACTTAGAGCGCCACATTATGCTAAAAGAAGCTCAAAAAATACAAAAAGGCGTGAAGGTCGGGGAAGACATTGAACTGGAGCTGGAATCGAAAACCGATTATGGCAGAATTGCGGCGCAAACCGCAAAGCAGGTTATTCTGCAAAAAATAAGAGAGGCAGAACGCGATTCAGTACTCGACGAATTCCAATCAAAAGAAGGAGAATTGGTTTCTGGTATTGTGCAGCGCGTGGAAGGCAGAGCAGTATTTGTTGATCTTGGGAAAACCCTTGGCGTTCTTCCTGCGGAAGAGCAGGTTCCCGGCGAGTTTTATCGCATTGGCCAGCGTTTGAAGTTTTATCTGCTCCGCGTGGAAGATTCTCCGCGGGGTCCTATGATTTTTCTTTCCCGCGCATATCCCAAATTCATATCAAAACTCTTTGAGCTCGAAGTCCCAGAGATAGGAGCTGGCACCGTAGAAATTAAAGGCATTACGCGAGAGGCAGGTTCTCGCAGCAAAGTAGCAGCGGCTTCCAAGGAGGCCGGAGTAGATCCTGTGGGGTCCATGGTGGGGCAGCGGGGTACGCGAGTATCAGCAGTAATCAATGAGTTAGGAGGAGAGAAAATAGATATCATTGAGTGGGCAGAAAATCCTGAACACTATATTGCAAATGCTCTTTCTCCTGCCAAGGTATTGCAGGTAGAAGCTCAAGAGAAGAATAAAGCGGTTGCAATTGTCGCAGAAGATCAGCTCTCTCTTGCAATTGGAAGAGACGGCCAAAATGTACGATTGGCAGCCAAACTTACTGGTTGGAAAATTGACGTGCGCACTCCCGAAGGAAAAGAAGTACAAACAAGCGAGTCTTCAGAAGAAGACAAAGAGAGCACACCATGACATTTACGAAGAAAAAACTACCGAAGTCCCAGATTAAACTTGAAGTGCAGCTTGCGCCCGACGAGCTTGAAGACAAAAAGCAAAAAGCGATTGAAGCATTAGCGAAAGATGTGCGCCTCGAAGGATTTCGCCCAGGGCATATTCCTTTAGAAATTGCAGAGAAACACCTAAACGAAACAGCCATACTCGGAGAAGCAGCACGATTAGCCATAGAAGAAGCATATCGCACTATTGTGGAGCAAGAGCATCTCGATGCAATAGGCGAACCTCACGTACAAGTGCTCAAGTTGGCTCAAGGAAATCCTCTGGAGTTTCGAATTCAAGTTGCTCTGCTGCCCGATATTGAGCTGGCAGACTATAAAAAAGTTGCGCTTGATACAAAGAAAAAAACTATGGCTGTAGAAGAAAAAGAAGTAGAAGACGCGTTAACCTGGCTCCAGGAAAGCAGAAAAACAAAAGACGGCGTAACCCTTCAAGCAACGAATGAGTTTGCGCAAGGCATTGGGAATTTCACGGATTTGGCAAGTTTGCGCCAGAGCATTAAAGAGGGTTTGGAGCATGAGAAAGAAATGCAAGAAAAAAATCGTGTACGCCAGGAAATCGTAGAAAAAATCGCAGAGCAGTCAACGTTTGAAATTCCGGATATTCTTGTGGAACGAGAGAAACAGGTGCTGTTGTCGCAAATAAAACAGGGCACAGAAACCGTGATGCGAATAACCTTTGAAGAATATCTGCAAAAAGTGAAAAAAACAGAACAAGAATTGCTCGATTCTTTTGGCAACGAAGCCGAGCAAAGGGTAAAACGGTTTTTGGTAGTGAGAGAAGTTGCAGAAAAAGAAGGAATTAGCCCAACTCAAGAAGAAATCGAGCAGGAAGCAAGTAATGTATTGAATGTATTGAAGCATTATGGCGGCGCGCAAAAGATTCAGAAAAAGATTGATTTGGCAAACTTAAAAGCGTATACTGAAGGCGTGCTCCGGCACGAGAAAACATTACAATTTTTAGAAAGTTTGTGTAAGGCTTAGCCTTACACAAAAAGGCTTAGCCTTACACAAATGAATTTAATTCCAACAGTAATAGAAAAAAGTCAATATGGAGAGCGAGCGTACGATATTTATTCGCGCTTGCTCAAAGAGCGCATTATTTTTTTGGGAGCGCCTATTAACGATATTGTGGCAAATTCGGTAATTGCCCAGATGCTGTTTTTGGAATCGAGAGATCCCAAAAAAGATATTCAGATTTATATTAATACTCCAGGAGGCGTGGTAACGGGCGGTCTTGCCATTTACGACACCATGCAGTATGTGAAATGTCCTATTTCCACGGTGTGCATAGGCATGGCTGCTTCCATGGGAGCAGTGCTTTTGGCAGCAGGTGAAAAAGGCAAGCGTTTTGCCCTTCCAAATGCTCAAATTATGCTCCACCAACCTATAGGAGGAGCAACCGGGCAGGCAGTTGAAATTGAGATTACGGCAAAACAGATTGTGAAAATTAAAGAAAAACTCAATCAGATTTTGGCAAAACATACAGGCCAGCCTTTTGAGAAAGTGGAGAAAGATACCGACCGAGACTTTTACCTTTCCGCCCAAGAAGCAAAAGACTACGGCTTAATCGACAAAGTCATCGCAGAAAAATAAATCCCTATTCCCCTTGCTGGATTGTTTATGTTATCATAAGTTCTATGAACGCAATCCTTGATCAAAAAATTAGTCCCTACACCCTGCGCCTCGTTCGTCGGCCCTCCTTCCTAGAAGGAATTGGGCGATTATTTGATTTCTTCAACCTTCTTAATGACTATAATTACGATGAGTCTGAGTCTTTGGCAGATTCAAACGCTTTGCGAAGTGACTGGTATGCTGTGGGGGATGACTTAAGAAAAGCTATGCAAATTTATGATGAACGAAGTAGCATCGAACAAGGAACCTAGAGATGAGAGACATCTGGTTTCTCATTAAGAGATAACTTTCAGAGGGCCCTTACCTCCTCCACAGACTTTAAGACAATATGATGAGATTGTCCCAGGAGCTGCAGACCGCATAATCCAGATGGCAGAAAAGCAGTCTATTCATCGACGCGACATAGAAGCAACGGTAATTAAAGGAGATAACTTAAAATCAATTTTAGGATTAATTTTTGCATTTCTGTTTGCGGTTTTTGGGATTGGGATTGGGGGTTATACTGCGCTGAAGGGGTATCCCCTGTTTGGAGGGGCGGTGAGCATTTTTATTATTGCTTCCGTAGTAGGAAGTTTTATTTACGGAACGAAACAAAGACACAAAAAAGAAGACAGATAGATAGTATGTATTTTGATTCAATACTGCCAAGGGGACTCTTTGCGGAGCCCCCAAGCCCTAGAATTCGTGATCGTTACTGATCACTATCATCCTAGCATTTTTCTAATATTTTGACAATAATATTATAAAGATGAATGTTGTTGGGATATAGCTAGCGTGATAGGATGAGAATATGGATTACCAAACACTTAAATCTTTAGCTACGGATTTAGGATTCACTCCCGATAAAATGTTTCCCTTACTGGGTCTTTTCGTATTGGGGATGTTTCTGGTAAATAGAAGGATTAATCCTATAGAAAAAGTAGCAAAAAATCTTGAACAATTCATTATTCGTTTTTGTGGTGCGTTAGAGACTCATGGTGATTTACACCAAGTCGAATCTTACAGGTCAGGAAGCCCACTCAATATAACTCCGAAAGGATTAGAAATCATAGAAAAGATTGGTTTCAAAAAAATTGAAAAGGAAGCGAAAGCATGAACACCGTGATCATTTTACAGCACCATCCCGTTGAAGGGCCGGGGCAAATTGAGTCTGTCTTAACAAACAAAGGCTTTGCGGTTGTGAAGATTCCCCTTTTTTCGATGGATTTTCCCGGAGAGCTCTTTCAAATGATCAACAGTCCTTCTGTGAAAGGGCTTGTCGTGATGGGCGGTCCAATGGGTGTATACGATGAAGACCAGTATTCCTTCCTGACGCCAGAGAAACAATTCATCAAAAGAATGGTTGAGGTCGGGAAGTCGGTCCTCGGGATTTGCCTTGGATCGCAACTTCTCGCAAGTGCCCTTGGAGCAAAGGTATATCCAGGACCCAAGAAAGAGATTGGATGGTACACGATTCAGTTGCAACCAGAAACAAGAGAAGATCCTTTGTTCGGCTGGCTATGGGAGCAGTCTCCTCGGACATTTCAGACTTTTCACTGGCATGGAGATCGCTTCGATCTTCCAGAAGGAGCTGTGGTCCTTGCGTCGTCTGATCAAACGCCCCACCAAGTATTCCGTTACGGGAACTCTTGGGGAATTCTTTGCCATCTCGAGGCGACAAGCGAATTGATACAAGATTTTTGCAAAACGTTTTGGCAAGAACTTTGCGATGAGAAGATCAGCCCTATTCAACTTCTCACTGATACCAATGCTTTTCTTTCCGAACTTTCCAATCTTGGGAAAACAGTGTTTGGGAGGTGGGCTGATGTAATCAAGGACTAGTGAACTTAGGAGAAAGGCAAATTTTGACAGCGGAAGGGAAGTTTGGTATACTCAATTTAGAGACATGAAAAGCCAATTGATCAACCGAATATATGACCGAACAATTAAGCTTGCTCGTAGCAGGCGCATTTTCGCTTGCCGCGGGTTCTCTCTTAGGATATTACGCTCGACAGTCTATAGCCAAAAGGAGGGCAGGAACAATCGAGCAGAAGCTTCAAAAGAAAGTTAAGGAAGCAGAGGAAGAACAAGAAGAAATCATTGCCGCAGCTCACACGAAGGCGAAAGAAATTGTGAACGCGGCAAAGACAGAAGAAGAAGGGCGAAGACAATCGTTTCTCAAAACTGAACAATTGCTGTTACAGCGTGAAGAAACTCTGACAAAGAGAATTTCTGGCTTTGAAGCAAAAGAGGAAGAATTTCGCAATAAAGTAGAAGAACTTCATGCTGACGAGAAAAATTTAGAAAAGAAAGAGGAAGAAGCTTCCAAAAAATTGGAAGAGGTGGCGCAGCTTTCTCGCGAAGAAGCAAAGAAAGAACTGCTTGCTCACGTTGAAAAGGCATGCGAACAAGATTTAACAGCTCGGCTTCGAAAATTAGAGACAGAGGGAGAAGCGCGTTTTGAGAGGAGAGCAAAAGAGATTGTCTCATATGCTATTCAAAAAACCGCGGTTTCTCAAACGCAGGAAATCACCACTACCACTGTGGTTTTGCCGTCTGAAGATGTAAAAGGGAAAATTATTGGAAAAGAAGGACGAAACATTCGCTCTCTGGAGCGCTTGGCAGGCGTGGAAATTGTGGTGGACGAAACTCCTGAAGCAGTAGTGATTTCCGGCTTTGATCCCTTGCGTAGACATATCGCAAAAGTTGCACTCGAACGGTTAATTAAAGATGGCAGAATTCATCCCGCACGAGTGGAAGAAGAAGTAGCAAAAGTGCAAGCAGAAATTGAGGGGCAAATGAAAGAAGCCGGAGAGGCCGCTACCTTTGAGCTGGGCATCGTGGGGCTGGATCCCAAACTTATTCAACTTTTGGGGAGACTAAAATTCCGCACCAGTTACGGCCAAAATGTGTTGCTGCATTCCATAGAGGTAGCATATCTGGCTTCTGCGCTTGCCGCTGAAATTGGCGCAAACGTAAGCATAGCGAAAAAAGCGGGATTGTTTCACGATATTGGAAAAGCGCTTGATCACCAAGTAGAAGGATCGCATGTGGCAATCGGCATGCGCATTTTAGAAAAATTTGGAGTGGAAAAAGAAGTGATTTCTGCCATGAAATCGCATCACGAAGATTATCCGTATGAGTCAGTCGAAGCAGTATTGGTGCAGACAGCAGACGCAATTTCAGCTTCAAGACCCGGCGCAAGGAAAGACACGCTTGAAAACTACTTAAAGCGTATCGGAGAGTTGGAATCCCTCGCAGCCGCTTTTGAAGGCGTGGAAAGGGCGTATGCAATTCAGGCAGGAAGAGAAATTCGCGTATTTGTACAGCCAGACAAAATTGACGATCCCACAGCCCAAAAACTTGCCCGAGATATTGCAGGAAGAATCGAAGAAGAGCTCCATTACCCCGGCGAAATTAAAGTTACTCTCGTAAGAGAAAATCGCTTTGTCGAATACGCTCGCTAATTCTGGAGCGGGATCGTGGAGGATGTTAGAACCAGGATTCGAAAAAACGGGAACGGTGTCAGTATCCCTAACTATGTGTTTGATGGAGATGACATTGTTGACCTTCCTTAAAAAATCCCGTATAGGGAGAGCAGAACATGAATGAGTCCTTGCAGAATGTAATGTTTTGAATTGTTGAAAAACTCTTTTAATTTCCTTCTACCAGCTCCGCTTTTCCACCAAAGTTCCCTTTTCTTTGCTAATTGCATAGTTGGGAATTCTTCCGAAAATAACAGCTCAAAAGGAGTACGATATTTAGTTGCGTTTACTCGCTTTGCATTATGTAGTTTTAATCGTTCTTCTGTATTCTTTGTGTATCCGACATAGGTTCGCAGGTCTTTTAGGCTTCGGAGAACGTAAACGTAATACATGGTTGAGGAAGTGGGTCGCCCATCCCTTGGGGTGGGACGAACCTCGCTGTTGCAAGAGCGGGCCGCCTGCGGGCGAGCCTCGCAAATCCGCAAATTGAGAGCGGGCCGCCTGCGGGCGAGCCTCGCTCAAATTTCTCGGAAATTTGAGCGGGCGATGGGAGTCGAACCCACGTCATTTCCTTGGAAGAGAAATATAATAG
>CAYJRT010000020.1:0-7002 GCA_964372895.1 uncultured Candidatus Saccharibacteria bacterium | reverse complement strand
ACAGTTGAGCCGTGAGGAGTTGAACCAACTGCGTCAAGAGACTAATAAGTTGCTGTTGAAGTTGAGTGATTTTTGCTTGCAATTCTGAAGCTGTCATTTCACCAATTGGTTTTTCCACCACAGGAGGAGGTGTTGGCGTTGGTGTAGGAGTTGGGGTCGGTGTCGGAACGGGCGTTGGGATTGGGGTCGCAGGACCAGCTACTGCTACTTTAACCCCTGCTGATGGCGTTTCTACATTCCCTACTGCATCGGTTGCCCGAACCTGAATCGTATATTCTCCTGTTGTTGGATTTTGCCAAACATAGCTCCAGTTATACGAACCACCAACTGAACTTGATATGGCAGAAAGCCAGGTTGTTCCATTGTCCACACTCACCTCTACTTTCGTAACTGCGGACCCTCCCGTATCTGTGCCATTGCCCTCAATCGTATATTTCTGCCCAGCTGCAATGGTTGCTCCGCTTGCTGGAGATGTTATCGTTGATTTCGGCGGAGAAGTGTCAGAAGTACCCGTTTCTGTTGAGGCAGCGATAATAGTAAATGCGGTGCCGCTCGCTACCTCTATTACGTCATTTGCTGTCCCTATTGTTCGTATTTCAAGCGTGTGGCTGCCTCCTGCAGGAGGATTCTTGATACTCGGAACACCTGTCAAAGTCACCTGTTCACCTGCCGCAACTGTAGCGCCTCCACTTCCGAGCCCGAAGGTAATTGTATCATTACTTGTCATGGTCGATGTAGCTATTATGCCTGCCGCTGAAATGCTTGCAGTAATAGAACTAGTCGCCACTGTACTTGGAAGAACAAATGAGGACGGAAAAATGATCGCTATCTGAGTCCCTGCACCCGTAGGAGTACCAGAAGCAACTTGAAACGCTATGTAATACGTATCGGTGACACCCCCATATATACTGGATGGAGTGGTAGAAGGGTGATCAAGCGTACCTGCCGCTGCTTGCGCGCTCTGAACTAAAGCTAAACTAAAGACTGCGACCAAACCTATAAAGATCAAAAAATCTTTTCTCATCATTAGATTGTTATTAAAAGTATTATTATATAAGACCTTTTTGTATTGTAGCATAAAGTAAGGCTGTCAAATAGCCAGGGCTGTGGAAAACTTAAGAAGTGTATTTATCTTATTTCTTGTCAACTCACCCACATATCCTGTACCAATTTGCAAACCCAAAGGAGCCAAAATATCTGAGGCATACTTTTCCTGAAAACGAATAACCGCCTGCTTAGTTAAGGCGAGGAAATTGCCTGTTACTAATCCTTCAGGATATACATCTTGCCCTTGTACCGCCAAAAACTCTTGGAGGCACCTTACCTCTTGGCTTTGCGCGCCAAAAGAAAGGTTTCGCTCAAGTATCCCACAAGAAACGACTCTCGTGTTTGAATCTCGAAAAGCCGCAATTCGAGCCTGTAATTGGTATACCTGCTCTTGTAGTTCTGCAATGCGAGCCAAAAGCTGGTTAATGAGTTCCGACTCCTCTCGTGTCGGCACGGCACGCTCTTTTTCTACACGAACCTCCCAAGAAAAAGCGAATGGTTGTTCGCTTCCCTCCAACTCTAATACCTTGTTCCCAAGAAACGGAATGATAGTCAAAGAACTATACCGTGCATCGAATTGAGAAAAAATAATCTTCCCTTTCCCAGCTGCGTCCAAAGACAAATACCCTGTAGAACACGCATTGGTTACTTCGCAAAGCATATAGGGAACCTTAAATTCAGAGGAATCTGTTCCATCGAACTCCAAAATAAGATTCTGCGCTCCGCCCAGAAGGCGGTGCCAGTTGGCATTCCAGGGAGTAGCTGTATGATACGTAGAAAAAATAGTTTCGCTTCTTGGGATAAAATACAACGTAGGAGTAATCCTTACATCCTTGAGGTGCGGGTTTCTGTAACAATATCGTTCGCCAAGCGAGCAATCGTTCACCAAAACCGCAATGGCCCAGTCGGCAAAAATCTGGTTAAAATCTTGTTGAAAACTATTTTGCAGCAGAGCTTCGTTCAGGGAGGAAATGCCCACTTGAGAAGATTGCAAAGAATCAGTTAAGACCTTCACCCCATAATGATCGACCAGATATTGAATAAACACGTTGATTACTCCATAATCTTCTTTTTCATTGAGCCACTCCGTCAGAGAATCGGTTGGATTTTCCAAAAAATCTCTCACTCTCCTCCGAAGATTGCTTTCTTGATACGGCTCATCGTACCCTAAAAGAGTCGGCGCATATTCTGCTCTCGCTTCATTGAGCCAAATTTCTTCTGATGTACGCCTTAATAAATCTTTTTGGTTGATCGTGATGAGATGCGTAAATTCGTGCGCCAGAAAACTTTTGACTTGGGATTTGCCAATATATTCGCTGTTCAAATAAAGCATTTCTCTCTCGTTGGAGCCAGGGCTTTGCAGCTTTTCATATACATCGCCTGAACGAAAATAACCGCCGGCTTCGCCCCCCATTTGGTGGACCAAAACCGTTATTCTTTCATCTTTATCAACGCCTGGTTTTGGTTCTGACCCAAACGTTGAAGTTAATACGGGATAGATGCGATTTTGAAATTCCAAGCCAAGCTCCGCAAGGACGATTCTCAAGTCATTTTGCTCTTGACTAGAACGGCTCTCCCACCAGGGCTTTTCTACATAAAAATACAAACGACTATCGGTGCGAACGAGCACTGCTTCAATCTGCTTTCTGCCGAACAGATCATACGAATTGTCGATAAAAAAAGTTTGGGTTTCTACTTGCGCTTTTACCTCAAATGAAAAACTCATTCCCAAAACAATGAGACCAATAACCAATGACCAATAACCAATAATACGAGGAGACTTCACCATTGCCTTTTTATGTTATCAAAGTTACTCAAAGAACGGAAGATATTCTTCGAGCTCGGGTTTTAGCTCAATAGCTTGAGAGAAAAATTCTTTGGAAGTTTCTTTATCACCAAGGTTAAAATACCCTACCGCAATATTGAAATATGAGTCACCAGAAGGCCCCCACCTTGCCAGGTACGCTTTTGCCATTTCAACCACTTTCTCGTAGTTCTTTGTTTCTTCGACAACAAACATATAGCGCGAGTATTCTGGTACTATTTCTACAAATTGGTATCCTTTTCCTCGTGCATTTTCATATTGCTCGAACGCCTTTTCGTATTGCTCTGCCGCAAAGTAAAAATGTCCCATCGTTAAAGAAGGAAAATATTTACCCCACTCAATAGGAATTCTGCCCGTGTATTCTAAAAGGAGCTGTTCAGCATCCTCAACCTTTCCTTGCAACAGCAAGACTTTGGCAAACTCATTATAATATTCGATACGCCAGCGAGATTGCTCAAGGCTCTTTTTAAACACCGCTGCGGCCTTATCTAAATCGTTGTATCCGAGCTTTTCTGAACCAAGCCGATACATCCTCCCAAGCACATAATACATTTGCGGATCAGTTGGCCTTGCCTCAATAAATTTTTCAAGTTCCGGAACAATCAATTCATACAAATCTTTCACCTGCGCTCTTGTCTCTGGCTTCGTGTCTTCATGTACCTCATACTCCAAACGATTTGAAAGCTGCCACCCAGCACGTTTGCGCACCTCCCATGTCGTGTAGGGTGAGTGTATAGCAAGCGATTTTTCCAAAAAAGGCTTGGATTGTTCATAAAAACCACGCTCAGTGTGAGCAAAAAACTGAAATACTGCCGCATTCGCTCGCCACGGCACCACGGCCGTGAAGTAAATAACGGCGAGAGAAGCAATGGCCACGGGAATGAAAACTATGTATAGAGTATAGGGTATAGAGTATGGAGGATGTTGATTTATTTTTTGATCTCGACCTCCATCCGTATCTGGTATTCGTATATTCGTACCCATTCGTAATTCGTAGAACTGATAAACCAGAAAAGCGAGAAACGGAAACAAGCCCAAATACACCGCAAGCAAATCAAAAAGGAAAAATCCCTGCAGGAAGTACGCAACGAATATCCCCGCCAACAAAAATCCCAAAACTTTTTCTCTTCTCGCTATGGAAAAAATCGCAAACCCAGCTGCGCCCAACCAAAACAGGTAAAATGAAAATCCTACAATTCCAGTTGTTGCCAAAGTATCCAATGCCTGGTTATGCGCCCTATCAAACCAAGGCTCTCCTTTGCCGATACGATAATCGTAATATTTATTTGCTGCTGCTCCAAAGTTTTCAGGTCCATAACCAAACAGAGGCCGTTCTTTAAATGCTTTCAGGGCAATGTTCCAGTTTAATACACGTTCTCTTACCGAGTCTGACTCCCAAAACTCTGCAACTTCCGTAATACGCCACAAAAGCCGCGTGTTTTTCACGAAATCCGTATCTTTCGCAGCAAAAATGATAGCTAAAGAAACTGCTCCTACCAACAATACAGATCCAGAGGCCATGGCCAGTCGTTTTTGCTCTCTTCTTAAAAACAAAAGCGACAAAACAGCAAACACAAAAACTCCCCCTGCCAACCCCATGTACACGCCTCTTACTTGCGCAGCGATAAGAGTGATAGTCAAAAAGCCTGCCACCGCAAGCAGAGCATGGTGAGCAGGACCCGGGTAAAAAAGCTTTCTTTCATATATCAAAAGAGAAAAGCTGATAGCAAAAAGTAAGAATGCCGCAAAATACGCCGGATTACCAAATGCTACGCTTTCTTGTGCTCGGAAACTGCCGAGGGTCCATGCATGCACGGCAAATATGAAAGCTACACCGATAAAAACAGGGAAGAACAATTGCCAGTCACGCTTTTCTCTGAACACGGAAAGAAACATCAAAAAATACAGCACCCAGAAACCATACTGCACCACTCCTTCTGCCCTCTCGATACTTGAAAATAGAGAATAAACGGGATCTACTCCAAAAAATGCTGATATGAGTTGCGCCAAGAAAAACAAAACAATGGCGATTACCAAGATATTCTTAAAAAGTTCTTGAACTTTGAATCTTGAGCCTTGATCCTTGAGCAAAAGCCAAACCCAAAAAAAGAAGGCTACAGCCACCAGCACACGAAAGAGATATGCCTTTCCCGACACAAAGGGAAAGTAAAGTGCATCTACCTTAATAAAGGGAATGACAGCAATAACCGCCAAAAGCAACACCTGAACAATGGTTTTAAGATTCCTTTCCACTATGCCCATAAAGGCATTGTACAACAGTTCTTTAAAATCGAAAACCCCGACGCGAGATCGGGGTTTTCTTTCCAATCAGCTAATCAGATTAGTTAGGCGCCTGGATGAATTGAGCACCAGTCTTGAAGTCTGAAACTCCGTAGTCACGAAGTTCTGTGCCGTGTTGGGCAGCAGATTCAGTTACGCCCCACTTGAAGTCAACAATATACCCATACAAACTCTCTCCAGCAGTATTTCCTGCATCACCCGCAAGACCCATAGTAGTCGTATACTCAAAGTACTTGGTCTCGCCGCTTCTCACTACCCACACAGAAGTAAGTCCCGTATCATCTGCGTTGCTCGTGATCGTATCCCCACTAAAGCCACCGGAAGCAGGTGAGTTGCTCGCTACGATACCTGACGATGCATACGTGCTGCTGTATTTCGGAATGTAGATGTCTCCACCTTCTGCGGTTGCATTAAGCCGAAGCGCGACAGTTGCCTGCTGAGGCGTTGTACTGCCCGAAGGCGCAGTAAGTGGTGTTACAACAGCACTTGCAAGTGTCAGCTTTGGTGCCTTGGTAAAGAAGCGGGGGGCTCCGGGAGATACGGTGGATCCTGATACGGTTGCCGCGGCAAAGGTTGAAGCATCGTCTGCCTGAATACCGGTTTTGTTCGCTTCTATCACAATCGTAGAACTTGCAACAGCGGCTGCGTTTCCGGTAGTCGCATAATTCCCTTGCGCCTTTTTAATGGTTGCCTTCAGGCTCAAGACCTTGGTCGTGTCTTTCGGAATAGTCAGATTGACGTTCGAAAGCGTGGACGTTCCGGTACCAATTGAACTCGTGGAAGACAAAAGAGTATTGCTGCCACCAGTCACATCGTACAGAGATACCACATCAACCGTGCCAGATGCAACAGCATCTGTAAACTCAAGCGTCCGCAAGATAGCATCGTTGCTCTTTGCCTTCAAGTTGAATTTGGCAAGTTCAACGCCTGTTGTTTCAGCTGTTTCTTTCACAAGCACTATTCTTGCCTGTGCGGTATCAGGATGAGCTGTAAGTTCAAGATCTGCCGTATCGGCGTCTTTCACGGTAATCGTTCTCGTTGACAAAGCTGCGGTAGGGCCAGTTTGGGTTAACCCAGCTCCATCTGTTCCGCGGACAGAATCGGCAATATGGGTAAGAACGATATCTTCTGTGGTGTCTGACCCAGGCAAACTTGAAACCGCTTTCATGGTTACTGTTAATGTCTTCTTTGTGTCTTTCGGAATAAGAATACCTAGGTTTTCCATGCGAACGTAATACGTCGAACTCACAGTAACTTCTACGCTTTTTGCCTCTGTTACTGCCATAGTCTTTGACGTGGTTCCGTCGCTTACGGTCATTTCTGTAACATACAACCATGGTCTGTGGTCAAATTGCAAGTCAAAACGACTTACCAACACATCAGACCCTGTAGCCTTTACCTCGACTGCAGTCACATCTTTCGTCTGGCCAACATTCATTTGTACCCCACTCGCCGGCGTGGGAGCAATGGTTACAATCAACGAACCTTCAACTCCCGGCGTTGTGATTGGCGGTGTTACCGGCGGCGTGACGGGAGGTGTTACCGGCGGTGTTATTGGAGGTGTTATTGGAGGAGCAGAAGCAATCAACATATTTGCTTTTGCTCTCGAGCTCGCTCCAAAGAATCCTGTCCCGCTGCTCAATCCCAACGGAGCCAAAATCTCGCTTGCGTATGTATTCTGGAATTTTGAAACCGCAGCTGCGGTCAAAGGACCGAAGAACTGCGTTTCTGCTCCAGGAGATCCTGCTCCGGATGATGCGATTTGTGTGGCAGGATTAGAGTTCAGCAAATGCTGCAAATGCGTCACATCAACTCCAGACGATCCCTGC
>CAYJRT010000019.1:4249-7114 GCA_964372895.1 uncultured Candidatus Saccharibacteria bacterium | reverse complement strand
ACGAAAGGGCGATTATGTCTGCCGTGGGCTTGAAAGAGATGACGGAAGGAGATCGTCCAAAACAGGAATTTGATGCAGAGCAAGAATTCTTTCTCGAAGGCCAAACCCTCTGGTTCGGCATCCGCTGGGCTTGAGTTTTTGATTGCAATGTGATAAGCAAGAGATATGACTACCATAACGATTCCGAAGAAGAATACCGCATCAAGAGAGCTTGTTGCGATTCCTCGGGAAGAATACGAAGGGTTTTTGCAATTAAGAAAAATATATGAATTCCAGCCGACAGCTGCTCACAAGAAAACTTTGGAGCGATCTCGAAAGAATAGAAAGCAAGGCAAAACCCTGACTCTTTATGAGCTCGAAAGAAAGCTGGGATTTAGAAATTGATCCCTATTTCTTTAAGGAATTGAAGCGTATTCCCAAGGACTATGCAGAGCAGATTTTGCATGGAGTGAGAGATTTATGTAATAATCCTTTTGCGGGAGATATCCAGAAAATGAAAGGCGGAAAGAATACATGGCGCCGTCGAGTCGGCGCTTTTCGTGTGTTTCACGTAGAACGTCGAACCTCAAAAACTTATTGATCAATAATGGCAATTCATTACAGGACAAAAGGGATTATTCTGCAAAAGCAGGATATAGGCGAGGCAGATCGCGTATTTACGGTTTTCACAAGAGATTTTGGTAAGCTTAAGCTATGGGCAGTTTCAGAGCGCAAAATCACTTCCAAACTTCGGGGAGGTTTGGAACTTTTTTACCTTTCAGAATTCGAATTCATTCAAGGGAAAACACGCAAAACCATTACAGACGCCATTTTAATAGCAAGATATCCTGTACTGCGCGAAAGCTTAGAACGCATGCGCCTTATGCATCGTTTTGTTGAGATTGCAGATGATCTTATCAAAGGGCCGGAACGAGATGAAAGCATATGGAACTTGCTTTTAGAAACACTTTCTTTGCTCAATCTGTCTTCGCTAGAAACTCGTACCTTTAAGGTTCTTGCTTATTATTTTCTTTGGAACCTTCTTTCTTATGCAGGATATGCGCCTTCGCTAGAACGCATTGCCGCAAAAGATGCAAAAGTCGCAGAATTTATAGGCGCTCTCTTGAAAACCAAGGAAGAATCTTTGCAAGATATGGATACTCACGGCATAAATGAAACCCTGTTACAGACAATATCGCAAGAGCATCTTTCAAAGGTTCTGCAAAATTGATACGATAGAGATATATCTATGTCTATGCGTTTGAAAATTGTATACGCGGCGCTTTTTGTAGTTGCAGCTTTGTCGGTTGCAGGTTTTTGGTTTTGGCAAAAAAATGTTTTCTCTACGGGCGATGTGAAGTTCGAGGTTATAGCTCCAGAAAAGGTATCTATGGGCGAAGAAGTAACGTATCTGGTGCGCTGGAAAAATGTTGGAGAAATCAAGCTGGAACGTGTAGAATTAATTTTTGAGTATCCCGAAGGTTCTACGCCTTCTGAAGGAGAAGATCTGCGGATTACGAAAACCGTAGACGATATGAACCCCGGGCAAGAAACCTCTCTTCGATTTTCAGCAAGATTGTTTGGAAAGGAAAATGAAGTCAAAGAGGTGAGGGCTTCTTTGAGCTATACTCCTCGGAATTTGAGCGCCTCGTTTCGCTCCGAAACAAGCGCTACTTCTGTAATTTCGTTTGTCCCTCTCAATTTTGATCTCGATATTCCTTCGCGCATGGATGCAGGCCAACAGTTTGGATTTACCTTAAACTATTTTTCAAACTCCGAATACCCTTTATCGGATCTCCGTATTCAAATAGATTATCCTGAAGGGTTTTCCTTTAAGAGTGCTGCGCCTTTGCCTTTAGGGCAGAATGAATGGGAGGTAGGAGTTCTCAATCGTACCGAAGGAGGGCGCATTACCATACAGGGTGTGTTGGAAGGAAGTGTGCAGGAAGTAAAGATGTTTCGTGCGGTAATTGGCAGCTGGAAAGACGGAAAGTTTACAGTGATGCGCGAGATTACCAAGGCGGTGCAACTTACCAAACCCCAGCTGGTTTTGACGCAAACAGTGAACTCTTCTCCCAACTATGCTGCTTCTACTGGCGACGTATTGCACTATGAAATTTTCTTCAGAAACCCCAGCGACAGAATTTTAGAAAACCTCTTTTTGGTGGTAACACTTAATGGTCGTGCTTTTGATTTGGAAAGTATCAAGCCAAATGGTGGAAGATTTTCTCTTGGCGACAACTCCATAACCTGGGAGGCAAAGGATGTGCCAAAGCTGCGCTTTTTGGGAAGAGGAGAAGAGGGTAAGGTTGAGTTTTGGATTAATGTAAAAGAGGATATCGAAATATTCAGTCCTCAAGATAAAGAACTGGTTTTGGAAAGTCGGGTATTGCTCTCTGAAGCAAGCGCAGAGTTTGAGTTAAAGCTCAATGCCGACCTCGTCATTGAGCAAAGAGGTTTTTTCCAAGACGATGTATTCGGCAATCAAGGCGCGCATCCTTTACAAGTAGGTCAGCGGAATACCTATACTATTATTTGGCAGGTAAAAAATAACTATAATGACGTGCGGAATGCGAGAGTGAAAGCAAAGTTGCCTTCTGGCGTGGAGTTGACCGGAAAGATTTTTCCCGAGAACAGCATTCTTACCTTTGATTCTGCATCAAGAGAAATTGTTTGGGAGATTGGCGATCTTCCCGCAGGCGCCGGAACATTTCAGGAGCTCCCCGCGCCTTCGGTGGCATTTCAGATCGCGCTTACGCCAACTTCCACTCATCGCGGGAAAGCCGCAGAGCTCATAGGAGAGGCCCGCATTACTGGCGAGGATTTGTTTACCGATCAGGTTGTTTCTTCAGTAGACGGCCTAATCGATACCACTCTTCCCGATGA
>CAYJRT010000019.1:0-4149 GCA_964372895.1 uncultured Candidatus Saccharibacteria bacterium | reverse complement strand
CCCCCTTTTCTTTTTGGGAACAAGGTGCTAGGCTAATCGTATGAAAAGCAAGATACTTCTCACAGTTAAAACCTGGCAGGAAGATCAGTATTTTGTTGCTTATAATCCTGAATTAGATATCGCTTCTCAAGGAAAGACGGTGATTCAGGCGCAGGAAAATTTAAGAGAGGCAGTAGATCTTTTCCTCGAGACCACAAAAAAATGGGAACTCTTAATCAAGCGCTTGAAGAAGCGGGCTTTTTGGTGAAGAGAGCGAAAAGGGAGTATAAAATCCCTCAACTTTCTTTTTCGTCTTTAGAAGTAAGCATATAATGTCAAAAATTAAGCCGCTTTCTTGGCAAAAACTAGTACGAGTATTTGAACTTGATGGTTGGACACCAGATAGAGTAAAGGGAGACCACATAGCTTATGTGAAAAAAGGATGCGCAAGACCCGTTATCATTCCCAAATGGAAAGAGGTGGCGGTTTTTATTATCAAAAACAATCTCAAAACAGCTGAAATGTCGAGAGAAAGATATTTTGAGTTATTGCAGAGAGTCTAACTTATTTATGGACGAAACAATGAAAAAAATTATGTCGCTTGCAAAAAGGCGGGGGTTTGTATTTCCTTCATCAGAGATTTATGGCGGCGTGGAGGCGCTGTGGGATTTTGGTCCTTTGGGTGCCTCAATGAAACAAAACATTAAAAGAGAGTGGTTCTGTCGTTTTGTTCAGCAAATGGACAATATCGTGGCGATTGATGCTTCCATAGTAATGCATCCTGACGTATGGAAATCATCGGGCCACCTCGAAAACTTTACCGATCCTTTGATTGAATGCAAATCATGCAACAGCAGGTTTCGGGCAGACCATATGATTGACGGCCGTTTTGTTGGGCAAGGCGAGGCAAAAGAGCCGAATCAATGCCCTACTTGCGGCGATCGCGATTTTACCCAAGCTAAGCAATTTAACTTAATGTTTAAAACGTTTTTGGGCCCAGTGGAAGACTCGGCGCACGCCACTTACCTGCGGCCGGAAACTGCCCAATCAATGTTCACGAATTTCAAGCTGGTGCAGGAAAGCATGCGCCAAAAAGTGCCGTTTGGAATTGCGCAAATAGGGAAATCATTTCGCAATGAGATTACGACGGGTAACTTTTTCTTTCGATCACGAGAGTTTGAAATTGCGGAAATAGAATATTTTGTGAAACCTGGCGAAGACGGAAAGTGGTTTGATTTTTGGCTGGATGCATGGGAAGGGTTTTTCTTGAACCTTGGCATTAAGAAGGAGAATTTGCGTCGGTACGAACACCCAAAAGAAAGCTTGGCGCACTATTCCAAGCGTACCGTGGATATCGAGTATAAATTTCCTTTTGGGTGGGGCGAGATTGCGGGAATTGCAAATCGCACTGATTTTGACCTAAAGCAACATGCAAAGTTTTCTGGTAAAGATCTTGCGTATCACGACGAGGAAACCGGTAAAAAATATATCCCATACGTAATTGAGCCCACTCTGGGAATTGAGCGTTTGATGCTTGCGCTTTTGACAGATGCCTATGAAGAAGTGAAAGGTGCGCGCACAACCACGACAGAAGCCACAAAAGAGACAGAAATTGTGCTAGGTTTAGCCAAGCACATAGCACCTGTGCAGGTTGCGGTATTTCCGCTTTTGAAAAACAAGCCAGAACTCGTGGATAAGGCAAAAGAAGTATATAAGTTGCTGCAAAAAGGTTTTGTCTGCCAGTACGACGAAGTCGGCGCCATAGGCCGCCGCTATCGCAGGCAAGACGAAATCGGCACACCTTTTTGCATTACTATTGATTTTGATACCCTCAAAGATAACACAGTCACCCTCCGCGACCGAGATACCATGGAACAAGAGAGAATACGTGTTGAGGAACTTGGTGAAAGGTTGCGCGAGGAATTCTATGGTTAAAAAGACAACGCTCAAGTCGGGATTGAGGATCATAACGATTCCGCAGCGGAGCACCAAAACGGTGACCGTTTTGGTGTTGGTGGGAACCGGTTCGAAATACGAAACCAAGGAGAAAAACGGCATCTCACATTTTTTAGAACACATGTTTTTCAAAGGTACTCAAAAAAGGCCTACGCCACTTGCCGTGGCAGAAGCGCTTGATCAAGTAGGCGGCCAATACAATGCTTTTACCGGAGAAGATTATACAGGATATTATGCAAAAGTAGACGCCGTCCACTTTGATTTGGCTTTAGACTGGGTAGGCGATATTTTTTTGCACTCAAAATTGCCGTCCAAGGAAATTGAAAAAGAAAAAGGCGTGGTGTTGGAAGAATTGCATATGTATTACGACACACCAAGTCGACACCTAGATAATGTATGGGCGCAGCTGCTCTACGGAGAGCAGCCCGCAGGATGGAATATTGTAGGTACCAAGGAGAGCATTCTTCAACTTTCTCGAAACGACCTGCGAGAGTATATGGAGCGTCAGTATGTTGCATTAAATACCGTGGTGTGTGTTTCGGGGAGCGTATCGCAGAGAAAGGCAGTGGAAAAAGTGAGGCAAGCGTTTGCGCACATCACAACAGGAGCTTTTCCGATAAAAGTTCCAGTAAGAGACGAACAGCGTACTCCTCATGTTTTGTTGGAATGGAGAGAAACGAACCAAACACATGTTGCGCTTGGCGTGCGGGCGTATAATCTTTTTGATCCAAAGCGTTTTGCGCAGCATTTGCTTACTGTTGCTTTGGGAGGAATGATGAGTTCTCGTTTGTTTGTGGAAGTAAGAGAAAAACTCGGTTTAGCATACGATATTGCCACAACCAGCGAAAGCAATCCTGATACGGGGTATGTTGTTACAACGGCAGGTATTAAAAATGATTCTGTAGAAAAAGCAATCTCTGTTATTTTGAAAGAATACGAAAAACTCAAAAGCAGAGGAATATCGAAAACAGAGTTGCGAAAGGCAAAAGAGTATGAAAAGGGAAAAATGGCATTGGAACTCGAATCCTCCAACGCAAAAGCCAGTTTTTACGGCATGCAAGAAATCTTGCGAGGCAAAATGTTAACTCCAGAAGAGTTGTATGATAAACTAGATAAAGTGACGCCAAAAGATATTCAGGCCGTTGCCAGGAATATTTTTCGGCCAGAGAAGTTGAATCTCGCGATGCTGGGACCTTACAAAGATAGGGAACGATTTCTCAAACTTTTAAAGATATAAATTTATGAATGGGTATCACCAACTTTTGGATATTTCATGGGGTACGATTGTAAAACTTGCGCTCGCGGGGTTTCTTGTATATGTGATTTTTCTCGTTCGGGAAATTCTGGTGTGGGTGCTTTTCGGCTTAATTATATCGGTATTGTTTGATCCGGTCATTGACGCTCTTGGCAAAAGGCATATTCCTCGAGTCGTTGCAACGGTGTTTGTGTATTTATGCGTTTTTGGACTTTTCGCATATGTGATTTTTGCAACGGCACCTGTATTTATTCACGAAATTCAAGAATTTTCCAGCCGACTTCCGCAGTATTTTGAAGAGCGCATTTCTCCCTCCTTGCAAGGATTGGGTGTGGCGACTTCCCAGGATTTCCAGAGCTTTTTAGACGCTCTCACTCAAAATGCGGCGCAAAATACAGGAAACGTTTTTAAGGCGTTCTTTGTGATTTTTGGCGGTATCTTCTCGACAATCTTTGTTATTAGCGTGGCACTTTTTCTTTCGATTGAAGATCGCCCCATCGAACGCATTATCAGCGTGTTGTTCCCCCCAAAGTATGAGACTTTAGCACTCAATATTTGGGAAAGATCGCAGCGAAAAGTTTCGGGTTGGTTCCTTGCGAGGGTCCTAAGCTCTGTATTTGTACTCGTTGCGACATACATTACTCTTTTAATATTCGGAGTCGAAGAAGCTCGTTTTTCTTTAAGCGCGCTGGCTGCCTTACTCAATTTTATTCCTATTGTGGGGCCGGTTATCGCAGGGATTCTTATTGCCTTGTTGGTTGCCCTTGAATCTCCCCTGCAAGCCTTATTTGTTCTTCTTGCTTTCGTTCTTATTCAGCAGATCGACGGCAATGTGCTGGATCCTCTTTTGTCGAAACGTTTTGTTGGTTTGCCGCCGGCATTGGTTCTTATCTCTCTTGCAGTAGGAGCGCAATTCTGGGGAATTATGGGAGCAATTTTGGCAATTCCTCTTGCCGGCG
>CAYJRT010000018.1:0-7132 GCA_964372895.1 uncultured Candidatus Saccharibacteria bacterium | reverse complement strand
TTGCACACGTTGCAGGATTTTTCCGGCCGCATACCCTCGCCTGCGCATTCAGGGCACACTCCCACGCGCGTGAACGACCCAAAAATAGTGCGCTTGATTTGCTGCACTTCTCCCGACCCACGACACGCAAAACACTCGTTTACCTTGGTACCTGGTTCAGCTCCCGAGCCTTGGCATCGAACACACGTGGTAAACTTTGTAAGATGCATGTGTTGTTGCGTAGTTTTGAGCGTAGCCTCCAAAGGAATTTCCAACTCTACTTCAATATCGCGGCCGCGCTTACCTTCGTGTCTTCTTTCTTCTCTGCCCCCTCCGAAAAACTCGTCAAAAATGTCGCCAATATCCTGAAAATCAAAACTAAAACCAGCGCCTTCTTCAAAATCTCCTTGCTGCGCCCCAGGGCTTCCCCACGCCCATCCGAATCCGCCGCCTTGGTCTCCTCCGGGTACGCCTCCCTCAAACACATTACCGAACCTGTCGTATTGACCTCGCTTGTTTGTGTCTGAAAGAACTTGGTAAGCCTCGCTGATTTCCTTAAACTTCTGCTCATCGCCTCCTTTCATGTCTGGATGGTATTTATGAGCGAGCTTGCGATATGCCTTTTTAATATCCCCTGAAGAGGCATCTCGACTTATTCCTAAAATGGTATAGTAATCCTTCATTGATTGTTTGAAGATTTATCTTCTGTTTGTCCGCCGCTTGGCGGATTTTGATACATTGCAGCTCCTATTTTTTGAATTGCCTGGCTCAATTCTTCTGTGGCTCGTTTGATCTCCTCTATCGTATCACTTTCTTTTGCTTTTTTCAAAACTTCCAGTTTTTCCCCAACCTCTCTCTGTAAATCTTCCTTTATTTTTTCACCTCCTTCCCGAAGCGCTTTTTCCGTGGTGTAGATTAAAGCATCTGCAGCATTTCGAGCTTCAATCAATTCTTGTTTCTTGCGGTCTTCTTCTGCGTGAAGTTCTGCCTCTTTTCTCATACGTTCCACCTCCTCTTTAGAAATTCCCGTGGAGCCTTCCACGCGAATGGACTGCGATTTTCCTGATGCTTTGTCTTTCGCGGTTACACTCAAAATGCCGTTTGCATCAATATCAAAAGTAACCTCGATTTGCGGCATGCCTCGAGGAGCCGGAGGAATACCATCTAAGATAAACCTGCCCAATGATTTATTATCTCGCGCCGAAGGTCTCTCTCCCTGAATCACGTGCACATCCACTGAAGTTTGGTTGTCCGCTGCGGTAGAAAATACTTGAGTCTTGCTTGTGGGAATCGTAGTGTTCTTTGTGATTAAAACAGTGTTTACGCCGCCCAATGTTTCAATGCCCAAAGACAAAGGCGTCACATCCAGCAACAACACGTCTTTCACCTCCCCTTGCATAATGCCTGCCTGCACCGCGGCCCCAATTGCCACTACTTCGTCTGGATTAATCGATTTGTTTGGCTCTTTCCCAAACAAATTTTTCACTGCTTCTTGCATGGCTGGCATTCTTGTTTGCCCACCCACCAAAACCACCTCGTGAATATCTTGGGGAGAGAATTTTGCTTCTTGCAAAGTTTGCTTTACCAACGAAATGGATTTATCGATATATTCTCGCACGAGATTTTCTAACTGCGCCCGAGTCATTTTGTAATATAAGTGTTTTGGGCCTGCTGCGTCTGAAGTAACAAAGGGAAGGTTAATTTCAGTTTCCAAAGAAGTGGAAAGCTCAATTTTTGCTTTTTCTCCAGCCTCTTTGAGACGCTGCAAAGCCAAGGGGTCTTTGGAAAGATCAATTCCTTGATCTTTCTGGAACTGCTCGATGAGCCAATCCATTACTTTCTGGTCAAAATCTTCGCCTCCAAGGTGAGTGTCGCCTCCCGTGGCTTTTACTTCGATGGTATCTGCTGAAACTTCGAGAATGGATATATCAAACGTACCTCCTCCAAAATCGTATACAATAATTCTCTCGTCTTTCTTTTTATTTAAGCCGTAGGCAAGTGCTGCCGCAGTGGGTTCATTGAGCACTCGCTTTACCTCGAGCCCCGCGATCTCGCCTGCGACTTTGGTTGCCTTTCTTTGACTATCGTCAAAGTACGCGGGAACAGTAACAATTGCTTCGGTAATTTTTTCTCCCAATTTTTCTTCGGCATCTTGCTTCAGCTTGCGAAGCACCATGGCGGAAATTTCAGGAGGTTTATACCATTTATCTCCCACTTTCACCTCTACTCCGCCATCTGATCCTTCCCGCATCTCATAAGGCAACAACTTTTTGTCTTGCTGAACCGAAGGATCAGAAAATCTGCGCCCTAGTAAGCGTTTTACTTGAAACAATGTGTTCTTTGGATTGGTTATTTGCTGACGCCTTGCCTGAATGCCAACCAAAATCTCTCCTGTTTTTGTAACTGCAACCACTGAAGGAGTAGTACGAGAACCTTCTCTGTTCTCAATGATTTTGGGCTCCCCTCCTTCCATGACTGCTATTTCAGACAAAGTAGTTCCAAGATCAATTCCTACAATTTTTGACATATTCTTTCGCTTCGCTCAATCAAATGCAAAAATCAAAATGAAAAATGCAAAATGACAGAGCAAAAATTAAAAATTTTTAATTTTAAGTTGTGATTTTTCGTTTTTCTCTTTTCACTTTTCATTTCATGACTTTTACTTTTGCTGGTCGCAACAATTTCCCCTGCACCGTATACCCTTTTTCCACCTCTTCCTGCACCATTCCCGACGCCTCTTGCCTTGATCCGCCAGTTGGCGGAGAAGGATCTACCTCTCCTACTGCTTCATGCACCTCTGGGTTAAACGGTCTTCCTACGGTTTCAATTTCTTCAATTCCTTCGCTTTTCAAAAATTCCTGCCATTGCGACACAATTTGCAAAAATCCTTTATACACTTGATTCTCTTTTTCGTTTGGCGGGATTTCCTTTTCAGCTCTCGCAAGATTGTCTACAATGGGCAGAATTTTCATCAAAAGCTCGCGCCTTACAAATTCTGCTATTAGCCGCATCCTTTCTGCTTCTTCTTTTTTATAATTAAGGAAATCTGCCTTGGCTCGTTTCCAACCATTGAGATACTCGTCTCTCTCTTTCTTGAGTTTTTCTAAATCTTTTTCTTCCATACTTTAAGCAAAAATTCTGCGCAAAGAATTAAGCAACCAAATATTTTTCTGATATGCCATGCGTTTGGGGCCCACCAGAGCCAACAACCCTTTTTGCTTTTTAGGGAACGAGTATGCAGCAATCATTATACTAAAATCTTTTTCTTTTGAAAAAGGATTTTCTTGCCCGATATAAATCTCAAGAATTTCTTGTGCATGAAAATCTCTAAAACCTCTTTCCACATCAACCAAAAACTTCAAAAAACTTCCAATTTGATCTCGTCCTGCAAACTCTGGAGCGCGCAATACCCCTTCCCATCCTTCTTTCCAGAAAAGACTTTTTTGCGGCACATACACCACGGTTAAGCTTGAAGAAGCCTCTGCCAAATTTCTTCCCACAACCTGCGCAAATTCTACATAATCTTGGGGGTATGGCTCAAATTCTTGTTCTTCTTCTCTGTCTTGAAGCATTCCTTTACCTAATAGTTCATCAACAAAAAAACGATATCCTTGGTCTGTGGGAACACGGCCCGAGGACGTATGCGGTTGCTCCAAATATCCTTGCTCTTCAAGAAGTGAAAGTTCGTTACGAATTGTTGCCGGAGAAACAGACAGATCATATTTCGCTTCCAGCCAAGAAGAACTTATGGGTTGCGCCCGGTCAATATATTCAAAAACAGCCCTTTCAAGGATATCCTGTTGTCTTGCAGTGAGTAACATTTCTCTATTATAGGCGCTTGAAACTTAGCAGTCAAGCCCTTCGACTGCTAAAACCTGTTGGAATGCTTTTTGGTTTGGTACAATAATCATAATGCGTATTATTGCCCAAGGCCAGATACCGAATTCTTTTGCGTATGCGACTGCTGCCGCTCTTCTTGGTGTAATGTTTCTTCTCATGCTTTTGAGCATGCAAAAAGACGCGCTCACATTCGATGAATTAGCGCATATTCCCGCAGGTTACTCTTACCTTACTCAACGCGATTATCGTTTAAATCCCGAACATCCTCCGCTTGCAAAAGATATTGCTGCGCTCCCTCTCCTTTTCCTCAATCTCAACTTCCCCATCAACAATTCAAACTGGATCCAAGACACAGAAGCTCCGGCATGGTGGGTGCAGTTTAATCTTGGAACTGAATTTCTCTATCATACTACCAACAATCCTCGGCAAATCATTTTCTGGGCAAGATTCCCAATGATCCTGCTCACTCTCTGTCTTGGAGCGTTCCTCTTTTTCTGGGCAAGAAAGCTCTTGGGGAATGGCGCTGCATTGACAGCACTTACCCTATTTTCTTTCTCTCCAAATTTTATAGCCCATGGCAGACTTGTAACCACTGATGTTGCGGCGACTCTTGGAATTCTTGTTGCCCTCTACTACTGGATCGAATTTCTTAAGCAGTCTGTTAAAACGAACATTATCAAGGCTGGGGCATCTTTGGCGTTTGCGCTTTTGCTCAAGTTTAGTGCTGTGCTCTTGCTTCCCCTTTTTGTCGTTATTACACTCATCTATGCTTTCCTACATCCTCAATCTGCAAGAAAAATCCAAACTATTGCAACATCCATTGGTTCGTCCCTTCTTGCGGGTATTATTGCCATTTTTGTTATTCTCTTGGTATACCAGTTCCACATTCTCAATTACCCCGCAGAACGCCAGCTGCGCGACACGCTTGCAGATTTGGAGCCTGGTGGTCTTACAAGCTATGAGCAAGCTGTAATTTGGATGACAGACAAACCAATTCTCCGGCCTTTTGCCCAATTTGCAAGAGGCATTTCTATGGCAACGCAACGGGGTCAATTCGGCAACACGGTATTTTTGCTGGGCGAAATCAAAGCTGGTGGCTGGTGGTATTATTTCCCCCTCATATACTTATACAAAGTGCCACTCGCGCTCCATGTATTTGCCCTTGTAGGAGCAATGGGTATCTTCCTGAACGTTAAAAAGAAGTTATATCAAGGATTCGGCAGGGCAATGTATAATGTAGTAAAAGATCACTTCCCGATGTTCGTTTTTGGATTGTTTACCATTGGATATTGGGCTGTCGCAATGACAGGAAATCTTAACATTGGAATACGCCACCTCCTTCCTACCTTTCCTCTCCTCTATATGCTTTTTGCATGGGGGGTGAAAGAGTTTATAAATCACCGCCAAACTCCAAAATTCAAGCACACCATAACCATTGCATTGAGCTTACTTTTTATTTCTTATATTGGCTCTTCGCTTTCCGCATTTCCCCACTATATCTCCTATTACAATGAGCTTGCGGGTAGAACAAAAAATGGTTACCGCATAGCCGTGGACTCAAACTATGACTGGGGCCAGGATTTTTATCGCTTACTCGAGTTTGTAAAAACAAATAAGATTGAAAAACTCCACCTTGATTATTTTGGAGGAGAAGATCCTGCCTACTGGCTCGGCGAAAAATATCTCAAATATGAGCCATGCAGGCAAGAACTCTGCCAATATCCACGAGGTTGGATCGCAGTATCAATGAATCAACTCATGGGCGGCATTGCAAAACCCGTAGCAGGTTTTGATCAACCCACCGGATATTATTCTTGGCTCTCGCAATACACCCCCGTTGCCCGCGCCGGCAATTCAATTTTTATCTATCACCTTGAGTAACTAGCGGTATTTGATGTACGCCTGGTCGGCAAAGCGCAAGTCGATATACTCGAGAAAGGGGCGTTTTGTTGAAGGAATTTCCTGCTCCAATACCAGTTTTACTTTCATGAGCTGCCAATCGAGTCGATCTCCAGGATTAAAATACACTTCCCATCCCTCTGAAATTTTGGCGTTTACTCTTTCTTTTGAAACAATATGCATGGAAGAAATTCGCAAACCAACCTCCTGAAACAAAACAAAAGAATCGAGCGCCTGTTGAAACTGCAAAATGTTGTGAAGTAAGTCGGGGTCAACAACCTCGTCGCCCAAAGAACCTTCGACGCTCTCTACAGAAATAATTACTTCTCTTTCTGCCTCCACTTCTTCAAAAATTACGCCGTGGTTATCCAGTGCAAAGCATTGCCTGAACAAACGCACTTCCTGATTTTCAGAATCAGCGATTTTGACACTGTAACTTTTCTGCTGGCACCATACTGCGACTTTCTGTCTTTCTTGCACAGTTATCTCTAAAGACTTGGGAAACTTTTTTTTCACGAAAACAGAATCTACCTCTGGAAGTGCCGCATAAATTTCTTGCTCGATTTTTCCCGTATTCGCAAGCAAAAAGTGATTCATTTCAAAAAACATAAAGTCCTTCAAAAGAGAGCCGTTTGTAATTTGAAGTATTTGCTCTTTCGGTATCTTTTGATTCCCTTGAATTTCTATATGTTTTATCTGCAAAATAGGAGTAAAGAAAATCCCATATACCGCTCCTCCTAGAATAAAGCACGAAGCCAACCCAAACCAAAAAAATCGATTTTGAATGATCTTTTTTAGTCGCGATCTCTTTGATCGAAATCTTCTTTTGGATTTGTATCGTTTGGGAGCCATAACCCTCTTCGCTTTTTCCGAATAGTTTCAAAAATTGCCGTTAGCCAATACTTCCATGATAAGGGATAATCCTGCGTTTTCACATATTCGTAAGGCTTACCGCCAAACCCCATCTTAAACAACGTGGGCCCTGCCCATGGATGATTCGGATATTTCTTTGGATCTACAAATCCCCAAAAGTCATAAAACTTGCAACCACGTCTTTTTGCTTCTTTCATTGCCTCCCACTGCACAAGATATGGAATAGAAAGTTTTGTATACTCTTGCTTTGAAGCGGCTTGGTGATAAAATCCTATGCCAGACCAAAATATCAACAAGGCCGCTGCTGCCATTTCTCCTTTGTACATTCCAAAAAACAGTGCGACTCTATTATCCTCCAAAAATGCATCAAATTCTGCTTCGCTATATTTTTTTGAGAACGGCACAAATTGCTGGCGTATTCCAACTTCTCTCTGCAGAGTAGCAAAAACTTCAAGATCTTCCCTCTTTGCGCTCTGAATAACTTCGATATCTTTATTTTTGAGCGCTTGACGAATCAAGTAGCGCGTGGTTTTTCTCATTT
>CAYJRT010000017.1:0-7283 GCA_964372895.1 uncultured Candidatus Saccharibacteria bacterium | reverse complement strand
GAATGTCGAGCTCATATCGGGCGGCCAAACTCATAACAGAATCGCCGTAGAAACGATATGTTGTGCTGCAGCGGCCAGAGAAATAGCGCTGAGCAGCACACCATTCCGCATTATATGTTTGCGAAGTAGCGCCTGAATCCGCAAGGTAAAACGCAGCTGCTAAAAATGCGTCTTTAATATTCCAAGGGTCTGCCGGTCTTCCCAAATTGGCGTCCAAACGCGGCTTATACAGCATCCAAGTGGAGGGGATAAACTGAGCAGGCCCCATTGCTCCACCGTATCCGCCCACGCCTGCTATGGGACAAGAAACCTGAGTACCCAAAGGATCTCTCCTAAGAGCTCCTACAATAGTAAGAAATGGAGGTAAATCTCTTTTAGGATGCATGCCATTTGAAAATTGTTTTCCTGTGCGTATGGAAACGGCCGCGCCGCTTGTGAGATCAACAAGATGGCATTGACCAACATTTTTTCCTAAATTCGACTCTTGCGTAAGCACGGCGAGCAGCAACGCAGGCCTTACTCCTGCCTGATTGGCAACTGTTTTCGCAATCTCAACTGCTTCGCCAAATGTGGGCGCTTCGGGCACGCCAATAAGTTCAAAAATTCGGGAGCGAATCGCTTGAGCCTGCTTCTGTTTGTCGGCAAGGAGTTTTTGATACTCTGCCTCTTTTCCTTGTGTCTGCACTAATAGGCTTTGCCTTTGCGCTTGAAGATTTTGATTCTCCTCTTTTTGGAGCAATTGAATCTTTACAAAATTCTCTTCTTCCGCTTGTTCCGATTCCAAAGCATTACGCTGATTGTTCAAAGAATCTTGCAACTCCTCCATATTAGTCAGCAATTCTTCCAAACGCACATTCAAAGACCCCAACGCAGCCATATTGCCGAAAAAATCTGAAAGCGTGGTGCTTTCAAACATAATTTCTACTTGAGATTTCTGCTTTTCTTGATACAGTCTACGCAACACTTCAGACATTTGGTCTTTTCTTTCTTCAATTTCTGCAGAAGTTTTTTCAATAGAAGCCGATGTATCTGTAATTTGCGAGCGCAGATCTCCAATTAAAATATTGCTTTGCTCGATTTGTAAATTGAGTTTTTGAATCTTGCTTCGAAGTATAGAAATCTGATTTTTGAGGTTGTTTTTCTCTTTTTGAGTTTTTGTGATATCGCTCTCGATGGAAGAAATCTGCTGCTCCAACTCTTTTAACTGACTTTCTAAAACTTCCCTCTCTTGGGTTGGAGAAAGAGTGCTTGACTGGGCAAGAACAACAAAAGCACCCCCAGCAAAACTCACAAGAAGAACTATAAGAATTGGTAAGAAAAGTCGCGGTTTCAAGTTTCTCATAACTCATTGCTCATTTACCCAAACAATTCCCAAATCCCAATTGCTCAATTTCACCATTGATGCTAGGAATTTTTCGGTGCCTTTTCTCCGCTCATCTGCGGAGCTTCTTCCTTCTTTTCCTCCTCTTCCACTGCCTCCTTCTTCTCTTCTTTTACCTGTCCTACCGCTTCCACATTTTCCACAACTGGCTGTTCGAGTTCAGCTTCCACATCTTCTGTTTCCACAACCTGTGCCACTACTTCGTCTGGCTCTCTGAGAACCTGCACATCTCTGCCTTGCACCAAGTCGCTCACCAAAATTCGATCTTCAAACGTGGCAAGTTTGGAAATATCAACCACAATCTCATGAGGTAAGTTCTGGGGCAAAGCTTTCACTTGTATGGTTTGAATGTTCTTCAAGAGTGTCCCTGCCAAGTCTCGAACCGCAGGAGATTCCCCTTGGAAAACTACAGGAATCGCCACCTCCACCTCTTCGTTTAAGGGTGGCTGATAGAAATCTACATGAATAACTTTTCCTTTTACTGGATCTCTTTGAATTCCTCTCATAAGCACCGCCGCTGTTCCGTCGCCCGATTCCAACTGAATAAACGCGCTCTCTCCTGCTTGTTGGTATATCTTTTGGAATTCTTTTTCATTTACTTTTACTATCGCAGTTTGTATTTTGGGGCCATACAAAACTCCCGGAATCTGACCTTCATTCCGTAATATTCTTACATTTTCTTCCTTATTTCTTTTTTGGAATGCTAAATCCAACATTCAAAGTTATTATACCTTTTCGCCTAAATTCTGGCAAGAGGATTACTGTTGAGCCTTCTCAATAAGCTTTTCTGCTTCTTGACGAGATTTAAAGTCGGTTACTTTCACCCATTTATCGGGCTCCAGCCTTTTGTATGTTTCAAAGAACTCTTTAATCTCCGCTCTTTGATGAGTTCCCAAATCTTTAACGTCTTGTACATGGATCCAACGGGGATCAATTTTTGCAACTGGCACTGCAATAATTTTATGGTCGATTCCTGATTCGTCCTCCATCTCCAAATATCCAATAGGTTCTGCTTTCACCACGCAGCCTGGGAAGGTGGGATGCGATGTTAAAAGCACTACATCTAAAGGATCGCCATCTTCGCCTTTTGCGCCCTGGATAAACCCATATTCAAAAGGGAAATAATTGGGGCCGTACAAAGTGCGATCTAATACAATCTCGCCTGTCCCCTCATCTCTCTCGTATTTATTCTGCGATCCCTTTGGAATCTCAACAAAAATTTTTATGGTCATAGTGTTTTTGCCGTTAACTCGACGTGGCGTACGAGCGTGGCGACGTATCCCCATTCGTTGTCGTACCACGATAACACCTTTACCAAATCGCCGTCAACCACGCGCGTCATTTCCAAATCAACAATTGCTCCATACGATTGTCCTACAATATCAGATGAGGTAACTTGGTCTTCGGTTACAGCAAGTATCCCTTTCCAACGCGGAGTTGAGGCAGCTTTTTTCAAAATTTCATTCACTTCTTGCACAGAAGTCTTGCGTTTTGCTAAAAACGTAATATCTGCGATTGACCCTGCTGACACAGGAACTCTTAGCGCGATCCCATCAAATCTATTGGTGAGATCTACGACTGCGCGCGTAACCGACACGGCAGCCCCAGTGCTCGAAGGAATAATGTTTTGCGCAGCAGCTCTTCCCCGCCTCATATCTTTTCCCTTCGAAGGTCCATCCACAATACTTTGAGTAGCGGTGTATGCGTGCGTGGTGTTCAAAAGCGCTTTTTGCACTCCAACTGCTTCGTGCAATACCTGCACAACTGAAGCAACCGAGTTTGTAGTACAAGAACCATTAGAACTAATCTGGCATGTTTTCAACGCCTCCTCGTTCACGCCCATAAGCACGGTTTTCCCTTCGGCGTTATCGTCATCTTTCGCTGGCGCCGTAATCACCACGCGCTTGGCACCTGCTTTGAGGTGAATTTTTGCTTCCTCATAAGAGTCAAACATTCCGGTAGCCTCCACCACAATATCAATCCCAAGCTTTTTCCATGGGAGATTCGCCGGATCTTTCTCTTGGAGCACGTGTGGAGGCAGTTTGCCTTCGAATCTGCCGTACACCGTGTCGTATTTCAGCAGATACGCTAAATTCTCCGGGTTTCCCAAGTCGTTAATCGCCACAATCTCAAGATCGCGTTTTTCTACAACCTGTCTAAAAAATAACCTGCCAATCCTCCCAAATCCATTAATCGCAATTTTGGTCATATGTTATGAATTATACCATATTTTTACGCCGTGATGTTTAACGCCGGGCTTTAAACAGTTTACATGATTACATTTCGGATTTCTTCTATGACGTCGGTGGCGATAAGGGAATCTTTGAATTTTTTGGATGCAAACTCCCCTGCTTTTCCATTGATATACGCGGCTGCTGCGGCTGCCCCCAAAGGAGAAATTCTCCGCGCGAGCAAAGCACCCACGATTCCAGCTAACGTGTCGCCGGTTCCTCCTATAGTCATATAAGGAGTGCCTGTTTTATTGAGAATTACTTCTTTGCCGTCTGAAATAATGTCTATGTTTGCTTTAAACAGGATAGTTGTTTTTAATCGTGCAGCTTCCTGCTTTACCAACTCAATTTTTCCTGCTTGAGGCAATTCCCGTATTTCCTTGCCCGTAAGTTCAAAGAACTCATAACTGTGAGGAGTAATCACAAATGGTTTGTCTGCGATTACTTCAGGCTGCTCGGCTACTGCGTGAATTGCATCTGCATCAATCACGCAGGGTACATCAATTTGCGAAAGATATTCTTTAATTGCCTCTTGCGTTTGCTCGTCTCTTCCCAAACCACTTCCGATAACAACCGAGGCATTCCCTCTTGCAACTTCCTTTGCTGCAAGAGTACGCGTAACCAAAAGAGTAACGTGCTCTTTTTCTATATGGTCGTCTTGCAAGCCATACGACGCCAACACAGGAGAAAAAGAAGCAATAATATCTGCCGCTCTTTTGGGCGCAATCACCCTCACCATATCCAAACCTGCGCGAAATCCAGCGAGTGCCGCCAAAGCCGGAGCCCCTGTATAAAACTCCGAACCTCCGATCACGAGCATCAAACCAAAATCATATTTCCGGGACTCTGCCGGTCTGGAAGCGTAAATTTTTTTAATATCGTTCGCTATAATGGTACGCATAATCTTCCTAATTCGTAGGTCATACAAACCTTTCTTCTTTCATAAACTTTCTTATTTCTTTTCCAAACTGCGGATGTGTTGCTGCAAAATACACAAAGGACTTCAGCCAATCTTCCTTGTTGCCGCATTCCCACCATTTTCCTTCGCATTCGTATCCATATATCATTTTACCATCTTTTACCATTTGGCTAAAGGCCTCGGTCAAGGAAATTTCTCCCCTTTTGTTTGGACGAGCTTTTTTCAAATACTCAAACACTTCAGAAGTAATAATACTTCTTCCCATAATGGCGAGATGCGAAGCCAACGCATTTTTGGGAGGTTTCTCTACAATACTCTTAATTTTATACAGCCTCCTTGCAATTTTTTCTGGAGCCACCACGCCATACGAAGAAAGTTTCTCTGCAGGAAGCTCAAAAAGCGCAATCACGGGTTTTTCTGACGTGCGAAATATTTGCACCAGCTGATTTGTGCACGGCGTTTCCGATTCAATAACATCGTCTGGGTAGAGCACGAAACAAGGTTCTTCTCCCACGAGTTTACGCGCCTGCAACACTGCGTGGCCATCGCCTAAAGGTTTGTCTGAAATGTAAGAAAACGTCAGGCCGCCTGCCAACTTTTCGACTTCCGCAAGAGATTCCAACAGGTCTTCTTGCTTTTTTTCTTCCAGCGCCTTTTCCAATTGCGGCATTCGCTTGAAATAGTCGATTGCAATTTTTTTGTTTGCGTTCACCACCAAAATAATCTCTTTAACTCCTGCCTCTTTTGCTTCCTGAACCACGTAGTGAAGCAAGGGCTTGTCAGCCAGAGGGAAAAATTCTTTGGGAAGCACCTTAGACAGAGGAAAGTGTCTCGCAGCCAAACCCGCAAGAGGAATAATTGCTTTGGTAATTTCAATCATGATTTATTGCGGAGAAAAGCAGGAATATCCCATTGCTTTTCTTTTTGTTCTAATTCCTTGAGCTCCGCGTCAACTGCTTTTTTCACATCCAATGCATTGCGCCGCACTCGCCCTTTTGGAGTAAAAGGCGGGCGTTCCTCTGCTTTCTGGCTTACATCTTTTTTCTTGGGAGCTTCCTGCGTTTCTTCTTTTTGTTTACTCTGAGCCGTGTCGAAGGGTTCTTTGCTTTGTTTATCTTGAGCTCCACGAAGAGCTTTTACCAACAAGAGGGGTTTCTTTCTCTTCTTTCTAGCCCGCCTCTCTTGAGAAGACCGAAGGACTCCTTTTGTTTTCTCTGTTTCGTTACACCCAACCGCAAACAATGTTACTTTCAGTCGATCTTTCAAACGAGAGTTGCACGCTATCCCAAAAATAATGCGGGCCTTTTGATTGTATTGAGAAATAGAAGAACTTACATGCGCTACTTCCTGCATTTTTAAATTGCGATCGCCCATTATATTAAAAAGCATGCGATCTGCTCCCTGAATCGTATAATTGTAGAGTGGATTTGCCAGTACTGCCTGCACCACCTCTTGCGCCTTCGTAACGCCAGAAGCTTCTGCGCTATGAATAAAAGCAAGACGTCCCCTTCCTTCGAGGGTCGAACGAACATCGGCAAAATCGATGTTAATGAGCCCAGGCAATACGATGGTTTCCATAAAACCTTCCAATGTGCTTGCGAGTCTTCGATTAACCGCGGAAAGAGCCTCTTGAAGAGGTGTTTTCTGGTCAACCACGCGAAAAATATGCTCATTAGGGATAACCACGTATGCATTCAAGAGCGGCTTGATTTTTTCCAGAGCAGTCTCTGCAATTTGCTTTCTTCTTTCTCCTTCAAACGCAAAAGGAGTGGTAAAAATACCCACACACAGAATGTGCAGTTCTTGCGCAACTTCTGCAAAGGTTGCCACGGCTCCAGATCCTGTTCCGCCGCCTAGCGTTGCTATCAAAACACAAACGTCGCTTCCTTCCAAGAGTCTTTTAATTCTTTCCTTTTCTGCTTTTGCAGCACGCTCTCCAAGCTCCTCATCCATGCCGCAGCCAAGTCCGCCTGTGAGATCTTGCCCAAAAGAAAAACTTTTTACTTTTCTGGGTAACGCTCGCAAAGCTTGGGTGTCGGTATTGGCGCTCACAAAATCGAACCTTTGCACGCGAGAAGAAATTTCAGACACAATATTTCCTCCACCGCCGCCAACTCCTACTATCTTTATTTTTGCTCGATGAACATTCTCAAAAAAAGGAAGCACTTCCTGCCCGCCATGCTTTGCAAGGCGAAGTCGGGCGGGCAGGCCCGCCCGCCGCGAGGCGAGCTTATTTTTCTTGGCTTTTCTGCTTTTCTTCGTGGGCTTGCGGGTTCGCCTGCCTCTCATAGGTTTTTTTACCTTATTTGAGCTCCTTCTCAAGATAACTTTCTTTTTCTTTGCCATGTTATCTTAGTCTAAATTTGAGCGCCCCTTTTGTCAAACCCGCGCGAAATCTCTAGTTGCCGAGTTTTTTGTACAGAGTGCCCGTAAAAATGAGAGTGGCCATGCCCACTCCTAAAAGAAGCAAAGGATTCTGAGAAAGACTGGTCTGATCCATTACCCTCTCAAATCCGTAAAGTGTTGCCACAAACCCAAACGCGCCAAGCAAGGTAAAAAGCAAAGGGAAACGCTGAAACACCGCTTTCCGCTTCTCGAGAAGTATCCTCTCGAGAAGCCGCGCTGTTTCCTCGGGCTTAAAAATGAGTGGGGATCGAGATTTTGCTTTCTCTAGCATAGTTATATTATAAACGTTTTCCTTGAGAGTTGAAATAACACGTCCATGGCAAACAAAAATGGCAAACAAAATATA
>CAYJRT010000016.1:0-7981 GCA_964372895.1 uncultured Candidatus Saccharibacteria bacterium | reverse complement strand
GTCTAGTGTTGGTTGCTCTGGAGAACTTGAGAGTGCCTTGGATGGCGATTTCTCCTAATACATTATCTGACAACACGTTGTAGGTGACGGTATGGGTTTGAGAAACAGCGACACTGTCTCCTGCGGTAGGAACTTTGCCTGTGTTCCATATTGTGGGATCAGACCAGGAGCCGGATTTCATTGATATGACTGCTGCTGCCTGCGCCGCACTGCTGATGTACATGAAAGTTCCTCCAACAAGGAGGACAACAAAAACTCCTCCTACAACTACCAAGAGTTTCACTTCGTTTTTGAAATCGTGAAGATAGGTAAATATATTGTTATACTACACCAATACTCTCATTGCTCGCTATCAAGAGTTTTCCACAGTCTACACATTTTCATAATGCTCTAGTCTTAGGACCCGGCGGTTCTCGTCGAGCACAATGCACACGGCGTCCACCCGATAGAGTTTTCTCCACTTTACGTGTGCTGCATACGCGGTGGCGTTTCGTTTTACCCTTTGTAACTTCCACCGATTCAGCGTTTCTTCGGGGCTGCCGAACTGCTCTCCTATTTTGGTGCGAACCTCCACAAAGACCAATACATCTTTTTGCTTTGCAACAAGATCAATTTCTGCATAGCGTGTCCGGTAATTCTGCTCTAAAATCTTGTACCCCTTCTTCTGCAAATACTCTTTTGCGAGCGCCTCGCCTCGTTTGCCAGTCTGTGCATTGAACTGTTTTTGCATTTTGATTTACTCTTCGTCATTTATCTTCGGCCGGTACTGCAACGCTTCTGCCATGTGCGCCAACTCAATATTTTCTACGCCTTGGAGGTCTGCAATAGTTCTTGCGATTTTTTGCATGCGAAAATAAGAACGCGCAGACAACTGAAATCGGTTTGCCGCCTGCCGCAATATGTGTTCCACTTCCAACGAAAGTGGCGCATACTTTTTTAAGTGCGCGTTTTTCATTTCGGCATTGGTCTCCATGCCCTCTTCTCTCAATCTTTGCTGTTGAATATCTCTTGCTCTTTGAATGCGCTCCCGAATTGCAACTGATAATTCTCCTTGTTTTGCCTGTTGGTTTTGGGCTAAATCATCTACCATAACTGCCGGCACCTCTACATGAAGATCAATACGATCCAAAATGGGGCCGGAAGCTCGTTTGCGATACCTCTGAACTTCCCTTGGGCTGCAAATGCATGGTTTTTTTGGATGATTCAAATATCCGCAAGGGCATGGGTTGCTTGAAGCAACCAGCATAAACTGCGCAGGATATTGCACGCGGCGAAGCGAGCGTGCAATGGTAACGTATCCATCTTCCAAGGGCTGGCGCAAGGCTTCTAATACAGATCTCGGAAATTCGTTGAACTCATCCAGAAAAAGCACTCCTCGGTGCGCCAAACTAATTTCGCCTGGCTGCGGTTTTGAGCCTCCGCCGATTAATCCAACCAAAGAAGCGCTGTGGTGAGGCGCGCGGAACGGCCGATGCGAAAGAAGCCCCCCTCCTGCATGAATGTTACCAGACGCTGAATAAATCTTGGTAACCTCGAGCGACTCTCTGTCGTTTAGCAAAGGCAAAATACCGGGCAACGCACGGGCAAGCATTGTTTTTCCTGAACCAGGGCTGCCTACCATAAGAATATTGTGGCCTCCTGCCGCCGCAATTTCCATGGCTCTTTTTGCCTGTTCCTGGCCTAAAACTTCTGCCATATCAAATTCCGGATGCAGTTCTTCTTCTGGCAGAACATTTGCTTTTTCCATAGGACTTACTTTCGCGTGTCCCGCTAGGTGCTCTACCACTTCTGCCAAGTGCCTCACGGGATATACTTTAATTTCAGGAATCGCAGCAGCTTCATTCGCGGAATCTTTGGGCACGAATATGTGCTCATATCGAAACTCTCTCGCAAATAGCGCCAAAAGCAAAGCGCCTTTGGTATGGCGCAAAGAACCATCGAGCGACAACTCTCCAAAAAACAACGTTTTTTCAGGAATACGAAAATCAAGTACCGAAGAAAGAATACCTATTGCAATAGGGAGATCATAAAAAGAACCTTCCTTGGGAATGTCTGCCGGCGCTAAGTTAACGGTAATTTTTTGCGCGGGAAACTCAATATGAGAATTCACAATCGCAGTCCTTACCCGCTCACGGCTCTCATCTACTGCTTTTGAGGGCAAGCCGACAATTTCAAATCCGGGCAACCCGCGAGACGCCATGTTAATCTCCACATCTACCGCCACTGTCTCCAATCCTATATGCAACGCAGATGGAACCTTAATGAGCATAGTATTTTCCTCCTTCTTGCTTGATTATTCCTCGCAATTCCAAAAGCGACAAGGTGGTGCCCAATTGCGCAGCCTGAACTCCAAGTGCTCTTGCCAATAGGTCAACCTCAAGCGATTCACGCTGCAGCACCTCCAACACTTTCTGCTCAAAAGCATTTTGCAAAGCAGCAGGGCGGGTTTTTCTTTCAAACAATCCATTTTTACCATAGTATTCCAGAATATCACTGCCGCTCGTCACTGGGAACGCGCCTTCTCGAATCAATTTCGCAGTGCCCAAAGAAACTTTACTTGTAATGGGCCCTGGCACTGCGAATATCTTTCTCTCAAATTTTTTTGCAAATTCTGCCGTTATCAAAGAACCACTTTCAACCCCAGCCTCTACCACCAAAGTTGCCTTGCACAACCCTGCCACTATGCGATTTCTTTTGGGGTACATCCAGAAAGTTGGCATTGCATTTCCTTCCCATTCAGAAAGAATTAAACCATTTGTACGCAGTATATTCTCGTACAAATCTTTTTGATATTCGGGATGAATTCGTTCGATTCCGCAGGGCATCACCGCAATTGTTTTGCCTCCTGCCTGGAGCGCAAATGTATGCGCCATTGCATCAATACCGTACATAAAACCAGAAACAATGGTTACGCCTGCCTGCGCCACTTCGCCTACGAGCTTCTCTGTCGCGCGCTTTCCATAACTTGTCATATGCCTGCTCCCCACTACTGCCAAGCAATCTGCAAAGAGTCTTTCTTCCCAAATTCCCTTATAATAGAGCTTTGCTGGCGCATCGGGAATTTTCTTCAACAACGTAGGATATCCCTGGTTTTGAAGAGAGATACTTCGTGTGTCCTTTGTCATAAGCCTCTCAACCATTCAACATATTCAGTGAGAACTCCTCCAAAATCCATTCCAAAAACACCTGTTGAAAATCCTGCCTCCCAAACCTCTTGCTGAAGAGCTACGGCAGAAGAAAATACAACTGGGTTCCATTCTTCTTTTGCGCGAAGCATCTGGTGAAACCCATGAAAAAAACTTACTCCAATCAGCGCAATAACCATTGCGAAAGCTAGCGCAAACTGAATCTTTCTTAAAAACGCAGTCTGGCGCGCCACTTCTTCTCCGCCAGCTGGCGGATCCTCCCACATATCGGCATCATACGCATATATAGGTAAGTTTGATGGTGGATCAACCTCTGGCCCTTGGTCCTTTCTCTTCAATAAAGTTCTATACTCGTTTGTTTTGGCGATATAATCTTCAAGCCATTCAGAAGTTGTGTACCAATTGCGGCCAATCTTCAACGCCTTCAGCTTGCCTTTTCTGGCACGCAAACTCAAATACTCCTGCGAATACGAACAAAAATCTGTTGCGCGTTGAAGTGTTATATACTTCATTTATGTATTATATCTGTGAACATCCGATATATCAACGATTTCGAATACTCAACAAGAGCCCTAACCCGATATATGTTGCAATAAGCGAAGATCCTCCATAGCTTACAAAGGGAAGTGACAAACCAATAATGGGCAAAAATCCCAGATTCATACCCACGTTAATGAAGATTTGTGCAATAAGCAGCGTTGCAAATCCTGTTGCGTATAATCGAGAAAAATTATCTTGAGCGCTAATGCCTATAGCAATGATTCTCCAAAGAAAAACAGCAAAAAATAGAAATACAAGAAAAACCCCAAAAAGGCCAAATTCCTCTGCGATTGCAGCGAAAATAAAGTCGGTTTGAGGTTCTGAAAGAAAGCCGTATTGGGTTTGAGTCCCCTGGGCAAAGCCTTGACCAAAAATGCCCCCCGCTCCAATGGCAATCCGCGATTGCAATTGGCTCCATCCGATACCCAAAGGATCCAATTCTGGTTCAAAAAAGCTCATAATTCTGTTCTTCTGATAGTCCAAAAGGAACACAGACCAAACCAACACACCAATCACTACTCCAGCAAAAATAATAAGCAAGAGGTGCTGTATGTGAATTCCTGCCACAAGCAAAAGGATAATCCATAAAAGAATGAGAATAAAAACCGGTCCAAGATTTGGTTGAAACGCTATTAGAGCCATTGGAATGCAAAAATAAATGCCAGTGAGCATAATATGCCTCAATCGATATATTTCAATATGTCTCAAGGCAAAGTATTTTGCCATAAGAATAATCAAAATAAATTTTACATACTCTATGGGATCAACCGATACACCTCCTACTCTATACCACCCCTTGATCCCCCGAATTTCTGGCGCAAATATAAAAAGACCTACCAATGCAATAATTCCAATAAAATAGAGGAGGAGAATGAGATAAGGATCGTTACGAAGTAAACGATAATCAAAAGAAGAAACAATGAGCATGCCGAAAAAACCTATGCCAAAGAATACAAGCTGCTTTTCAAAGTTGGCAAAGTCATTCCTCGCGATAGAGGAACTGTACATAGAGAGCATACCTATTCCCACTAACGCAATTGAGCCCCCAATCAAGATCCAGTCCAAACTTCGTATATGCACAACAATTTTTTGCATGAAAATAAAAAAATGATCTATGTAAAATACATGCGGTCGCTTTTATTTTACATGGACTTAAACATTCATACGCAGAAAAATTTTTTCATCGACATATCGTCTTCAACCTTACTCACCTCTAAAACTCGCAACTGCCGCGAAGTCAAGCTAAAAAATTCCCGCAAAAGTTTTATCTCCTTTTCGCAAGGATACGGATATACCCATATACTTTTCTGAAGTTGGTAAAACCCCAATTCTTTCAATTTTCCGCGAAACGCCTCACGCTTAATGCGCGTTTTTTCTGGAATATCGAAAATAATAAGGCGCCATTTTTTATCCCATCTTTGTGGCGCAGAAATCTGCAATTTGTTGATCTGAAATTTTCCAGCTTCTTTTTCGCCTTCTGGAGTTAAACGAATATATATCTGCCTACCATCTTTCTCGACAAACAAAAGTTTCTTCCGTCGCAAATACGAGAAGGCGTCCCTTACCTGTGATTCTCGAAAACCTAACGAATGAAATTTTCCCGTGTATACTTTTTTCCAGAAGTAAGGAGATTGAGCAGCAATGACAAACACACCTCCCCTTACAAGCGAGTGCAGAATTTCTTGTGAGGCGGTTCCTTTAATACGCGCCATAGTATATTCTTACTATACCATATTGTGCTGAAAACACTAATGTAAAATACATGCGGTCGCATATATTTTACATAGACTTCTACGGTATTTCCCTGTTTTGCTAACCACTACCCTCTTATCACCTTACTTTTCAAGCAGCTTAAGAAATTCCTTCTCGTCAAGAATACGAATTGCGAGTTTTCTGGCTCTTTGGAGTTTTGAACCGGGATTTTCTCCTCCTATAACATAGGCTGTCGCGCGGGAAACTGATTCTGAAATCTCACCGCCAAATCTTCGAATATTTTCTTTCGCCTCGTCTCGACTCATGCTTCGTAACGTTCCCGTCAGCACAAAAGTTTTTCCGTGAAACTTTTCACTTGTCTCTTTTCTTTTTTCACTTTGTATACGTACTCCTCCTTTTATCAAACGCTCAATCAACTCTTTGTTATTTTTATCTTGAAACCAGGCGTAGATTACTTTGGCAGTTTTTTCTCCTATATCGGCTAGCGAATTAAGAATATCCGCATCTGCGTTTTTTAGGTCTTGAATGCTTTGAAAGTGATTTGCGAGATCGAGTGCTGTTTCCTCGCCCACATGGCGAATTCCCAAGCTAAAAATAAACCGTGAAAACGGAATCTTCTTGCTTCTCTGGATAGAGGCAACAGTATTTGCAGCAGATTTTTCTCCGAATCTCTCAATGGGAACAAGATCGCCTTCTTTCAGTTTAAATAAATCAGATGGATCAGCAATAAGATGCTCTTCAATAAGCTTATCTATAATTTTGGGGCCAACACCTACCACGTTAAAGGCGCTCTTGGAAACGAAATGGTAGAGAAATTCCCTTTTTTGCGCGCGGCATTCTTTATTTGGGCATCTCCAAATTGCTTCGCCTTCAGGTCGCGTGAGCTTTGTTGAGCATATAGGGCAAGTTTTGGGCATTGCAAACGCCTTCTCGTTTCCATTCCGAAGCTCCTTCACCACCTGCACCACTGCGGGAATTACATCGCCTGCTCGCTCTACCACCACCGTGTCGCCAATTTTTACTCCCAAACGTTTAATTTCGTCTTCGTTATGCAGAGTGGCTCGTGAAATGGTAACTCCCGCAACTTGCACAGGCTGCAAAATCGCGACCGGAGTAATGGCTCCCGTTCTCCCAACTTGAATCTGAATGCCAAGAATTTTGGTGGTTGCTTGTTTGCCAGAAAATTTCAGAGCGCGAATCCCCCGAGGCCCCTTTCCAGCCACTCCAAGTTTTTCAAATAAAGAATTGTCGTTTACTTGCACAACAACACCATCGATATGAAAAGGAAACGCATCTCTTTTTTCCGTTATCTCTTTCCAGTAAGAAATAATATCTTTAAGGCTTTCGCATACTCTTGCAGTTTTGTCGGTTTTGAATCCCAATGCCTGCAACATATCGTGTTCTTGAGCATGCTTTGTTTGGCCAAGATTTGTTATTACATCGTATGCTATAAATTTGAGAGGTCTTGATGCGGCAAGTTTGGGATCTAACTGGCGAATTGACCCTGCTGCCAAGTTTCTAGGATTTGCAAACAGCTCTTCTCCCCTCTTTTTCCTCTCTCGATTAAATCTCTCAAAATCTTTCTTTTCCATGTACACTTCTCCTCTTACCTCGATTTCTCCGCTTCGAAGTGTTGTGCGTATCTTCTTCTTGAGATTTTCCGAGAGTTTAGTCTGCGAAAATAGGGAGAGCCGAAGAGGAATACTTTCTATGGTCTTTAAGTTTTGAGTTACATCCTCCCCTACTTGGCCATTTCCTCTTGTCGCACCAACCGCAAAAATACCTTTGCGATACACAAGCGCAACGGCAAGCCCGTCAATTTTCAGCTCTCCAAAATATTCAAGGCGTTCTTGCTTTGATAATTTTTTAACATATTCTTCCCAATCTTTCGCCTCCTCGACGGAAAAAATGTCTTCTATGGAAAGCATGGGTCGAGAATGGGGCATTTTTGCGAATTTGTCGAGAGCTTCGCCTCCAACCCGTTGAGTGGGTGAATCGGGCGTAATGAAATCGGGAAACTGCTGTTCCAAAACAAAAAGCTCGTGCTTCAAAGAGTCGTGGGCTTCGTCGGAAATTTCCATGTGATCGAGCGCATGATAGAGATACCTCTGGCGGTTAATCACCTGTCGCAGCTTCTCTATGCGCTTCTTTGCTTCTGCCTTGTTCATGGTATTTCTATCTTATAAAAAATAAGGGCGGGGGTCTACCCCGCTCTGTCACACGTCAGTTGTCAGATGTTATCGAACTACCTCCACTCTTCGTGCGACATTCCGAAAAGCGCCCGTCGAAGTGCCGCAATATCCCCAGCTCGGATTTCCTTCGCAGTCGCCATTTGGATCGCGAATCTCAAGTTGGTAGGAAGCGTCGCCCACGGCGTACTCTGCATTATTCATGGGTCCGTTGACGAGCTCTTTACGACAACTCTGCTCATTTTCCTCACTCAACGCTCCAAGTCCCTTGCATACGCTTGGTATATTCACCTCTTGAACCCCCGATGCTTCCTTCAAGCATCCAGTCCGCGCAATCCCGTCTGTTTCAAGCAAACATACATCAATGCGCAACACCTGCTCAATGCCTGCTTC
>CAYJRT010000015.1:0-8037 GCA_964372895.1 uncultured Candidatus Saccharibacteria bacterium | reverse complement strand
TTACTCCCTTGAGACGCTCAAAAACCGCTTCTGTGCACCAAAAACATCCTCCTCCGAATACCGCAATTTCTTTTTGCATATTTTATGTTTCTTCCAAAAATCTCAAAATCCCTTGTGCGATGCCTTGAGCTGCCACTTGAGGATTTGTAAAAATAATGGCTCTGTCGCGAGGATTCGGAAGATATCCGGTTTCAATAATTGCAGAAGGCGTTTGAGGATGAATCGCATAGAGAAATTTTTTTGAATTAAACGCGTAATAATAAGGCATTGCTGAAGGAATATAGGTTTCAAAATCAAGCCACGTTGCTTTGCGATATTCTTGGGTCAGAAGCTGTGCCAACCTCTTTGCTTTGCCGCTTTGATCAAAAGCAGACGCAGCTACTTTAAATCCCGACTTCCACGGCAAGCTTGGATTTTGGTCTGCATGAATTGAAACAAACACATCTGCCTTATAAATGCTTGGGAGTATTGCAGGCAACATGGTTACACCAATCCCTTGAGCTTCCAAGAGTTTGGCAGTTTCTTGCGTTATTGCAAGATTTATTTCCCATTCCATTTTGCCGCCGCCTTGCGCCTGCCGGTGTTGGTCTAAATGTCGAAGTTCCCATGGCACTTCTTCCATTTTCCAATGACCTACCTGCAAAGCAACCTGTTTCTGCCCGGTTGATGCCACGCTTGCCTGTACCGGCTGGGCAAAAGCAAGTTGCCTTATGGATTCCCGGATAGCAAAGGCTTGTCGCAACGCTTCTTCAAGCTGTAAACGTAACCCTATCACGTCAGCGGCATACGCGAAAGACGGATGAAAGCTTATAATCCCCAGTATTCCAAGAATACAGAAGAATCTTTTCATCAATAAATAAATTGTGTGAAGAAAAGGAAGAGCAGTACCGTGATTACAAACAATCCAAAAACTGTTCCCACAAGACATTTTTTACACATAGGGTATTACTCTCCTTCTTCTAAACGATGCACAAGAGCGCCTTCGTGCGGCTTCTCCTCAACTTTCACCCCTACTTCATCTCCTGCCCCTGCTTTTTCAATGGGCTGATAGTCTTTATGGAGCGAAGTAACTTCTTGATCGAAACTCTGCTCTCCCTTTGCAAACCTGATACGATCTCCAACCTTTAATTCTTCTTGGAGTTTAATAATAGCGACGCCCACTTTACCGTAATAATGGGTAACTTTGCCTATTGGTTTCATATAAAATGATATCCTTATGTTCTCGACCTTTCTCTTTCTTTCATACTACCTTCTTTCAAAATTTTCTTTAAGACAAATCCTCGATAATGGTGCGGCAGAAAGCAGGCAGGTCGGCTGGCATGCGCGAAGTAATGATATTGCCGTCGCGTACAACTTCTTCGTTTACCCAGTTAGCTCCTGCGTGCCGCATGTCATCTTGAATAGCAGGTACGCTTGTGACTTTTTTCCCACTAATAATTTCAGCTGAAGTGAGCATCCACCCTGCGTGGCAAATGGCAGCCACTGGTTTTTGGGCCGCATTCATATCGCGCAGAAACTGCACCATTTGAGCATTTCTTCGCATGTAATCTGGAGCGTAACCGCCTGGCACCACAACCGCGTCGAAATCATGGGCTTTCACGTATGCAATGCCTAATTCGGCTGTGGCTGGATATCCATATTTACTGATATATACTTTGCCTTTTTCTGGGCCGACAAAAAATACCTGCGCGCCCTCTTCCTTGAAACGAAGGTATGGATACCATACTTCAAGTTCCTGGTATTGATTTTCAATCAATACCGCAATCTTTTTATTGGCAAGCTTCATAAAGTATTATACCACGTTTTCTCTTTAGATTTTTTTTCGATACGGTTTCACTGATTTCTGTTTTGTTCAAAGCGGATGGGCATTAATAAACTATTTGCGTGTTCAGGTAATCCAGAAGGGTTGTCTCTCTCAAAGACAAGCGTGCCTCTCGGGGTATCTGGAATTTCAAATTCGAGAGTAGCGCGGAATGGCACAAATTCTTCGGTCATCCATTCGCCTTGGGCCTGGGCTATAGCTACTGCAAGTTCCTTTCCATGTGAATCAAAAAGTCGAATGGGAAAAGACGCCTCGAAAAACCAATTGCCCCTTGCTTTGCCTTCCAGCACGAGCGGACTTGAAATTATTTGATTGGGCCTCGGATTGTTTACCGTAATGAGATCTTTTTTCTCAAGCTCGTTTCCAATATCTTCGATAAAGAGTTTGCCATCTGGTGTTCGGCATTGACGCGGATAACTTTCCATTATGGGATATCCCGCGTCAGCGCATTCATCAAAATTTGAGATCGCCGCAGAATCTTGAGGACTTTCTTTTTGCTGCAAAAGCGCCAAAGCTGCCGCAACGCCAATAATGATGAAAAGAGTTGCAACGACTACTAAGGGCTGTTTTATATTTTTCTTCGTATATGCACGAGTTTATCTTTGTATCGGCGAATTTCCTTTTTGAGCTTCTCTTTTAACTCGTCTAAAGCCATACGGATATCAGGCCCGTTCGATTCTGCACGAAACTGCTTGCCGCCGGGAACAGTCTCAAACGTAGCTTCCGCATAAAACACATTGCCCTTGCGATGATGCCTCGTTGACCTTGCAATTTCAACGAACATGGTGATTTCGTGATGCCTTTCAAAGCTTTTCAAAAATCTAGCCAAAGATCCAATGCGTTTTCTCGCATATTCTTCAATGTCGTCTGCTGGCTCAAACTGCGTATATTTCAAATCAATTTTCATATACCTTACTATATCTTAGCCGAGGTCACCTGCCAAGACCAATCAAGCCAAGCATGGCGCGCACCCTTTCTGGTTTGTCGCGGCGCCAAGAGAAATAGGTTTCTTGCTTACAGGAGGTGCACGCCGAGTGACTTTCAATATTCCTGCCGAGTACTCCTGCTGACTGCAGCTCTAAAGCAGCGACTTTTTTTAAATCTAAAAATGTTTTTCCCTCCCTCCGCGTGATTGCATACGGAAAGTCGTTAAATGCTTGAGCAACGTCTTCCTTTACATCATAATGACACTCCCCTATTGCAGGACCCAAACCCACAAGAATATCCATTGGCCTGCAGCCAAATTCTCCTTTCATTGCCAACACCATTTTTTGTAAAATATCTTTTGCCAAACCTCGCCAGCCCGCATGCGCAATCCCGCACACTTTTTTTGCTGGATCAAAGCAAAAAACCGGCAAACAATCTGCTGCTGTTACCGAAAGGAAAATTCCGTTTGTTGCCGTGATCAATCCATCGGTTCCCGAGACAACCTTCCCTCTCTCTTTTTCTTCCACGACTACAACCCTATTGCTCTGGATTAACCCAGCCGCTACCACATGTTCTGGTTTTAAGCCGAGTTTTTTAAAAAATCTTTCCCTATTTTCCTTCTCTGTTTCGCTTGCAGTATCTCCTAATTTTAAGTTGCCGTCTTCTTTTTCTGAAAACGCAACTATTAGATTTTGATATCCTTCAAAAATCTCAAACATTTTCTTCGTCTCTCAATTGCCAAAACGACGGGAACGGCGGGCGTATTCGGCAATTTCCTCATTTTGGATGGGCGCGAATATCCAACAACACGTAGGTATCTTTCTCTATGCAAAAATAAAACCGATAGTTTCGGTCTACACGCGCTTGCCAGATTCCCAATGCTTCATCGTATTTCTTCGCGTGAAGAGAGGGATGACGAATATCGGTCAAAAGAAACGCAAGCTGCTTCCAAAATTTATCTCGAACCTGCTTGGGAAGCGATTCAAGCTTTTCTGGAAACCTTCTGGCAAAAACGTGCCTCATTTTTTGTTATTCGTTTTCCCCCGCTTTTCGATAAAACTCCTGCTCTCTTCTAAAGTCTCAAAAGGGCCGTAAGAAAGCCCTACCTTGTGATCCCGCACTGCAGCTCTTAAATCTTTATCCAGTTCGGTATAAAATTCTTTGTGTTTTTTGTGTACGCGCAAAAGGTCCTCGTATTCTCTACGGGGAATAACGACCAATTCTCCTTTCTGGGTAAGCTTCTTGGGTATAGTAAGTGTCTGCATATCTTTTATTCTAAAATATCCACCCATAAAGTCAACTGGTGCAAAGATTCGTGGCTAAAGCACCTTTGGCGACGGGCACCCTCTGTTATGTTACGGGGCACCCTGTCGAATGACAGGGTGAGTTTGGGATTTTTCGATTTGTATGGGTTCTTTGAGCTGTTCTTTTGCCGTGAGATACCCAACCGCAAAAGAAAGTAAGGAAATCAAAACCGCGCCTATCGCGAGTATTATATCGATTTCGTACCTCTTTACAAACTCTGCTAGTTTTGCTACGATAGTCATAATGGCAACAACAAAGGCCGCTGGCTCAACAAGATTAGGAAGAGACTCCCGCCCCCAATATCTTGGGGTGAAGCTTTTCGCTGGAGAAAAAGCAAAGGCTGGACAGATTTTGGTGCGTCAGCGCGGCACGCACTTCTTGGCAGGCAAACATGTTGGCATGGGAAAAGATTATACGCTTTTTGCCAAAAAAGAAGGCGTGGTGCAATTCCTCGCAAAAAAGAAAACTGGATTTGACCGCTCTCGAAAGAACATTAATGTAGTCAGCGTAACTCCTCTTTCCTCTTCAAGCACGCTTTAATAAACTCTCCATACAAGGGGTGCGGCCGCAAGGGGCGTGATTGAAGTTCTGGATGAAATTGAGTGCCCAAAAAGAATGGGTGTTTTTGCAATTCGGCTATCTCCACAAGATCACGTTCGGTGTTGATACCTGAAATAACCAAGCCCTTGCTTTCAAGTATTTCCCGATAGGTATTGTTTACCTCATAGCGATGTCGATGACGCTCTGAAATCTCCTCTGTTCCATAGGCACGATACGCAAGTGTGTCTTTTTTAACTTTACATGGATACGCGCCCAAGCGCATGGTGCCTCCATATCGTTTCTCTTCTAAAAGCACTTTTTGATCTGGCATAACATCAATAACCGGCGTTTTTGCGTCTTTCAAAAATTCTGTGGAAGTGGCGTCTTTTAATCCGCATACATTTCTTGCAAATTCAATAACAGCCAGTTGAAGTCCAAAGCAAAGGCCAAAATAAGGAATTTTCTGCTCCCTGCAAAACTGAATAGCTTTAATTTTTCCTTCCGTTGCCCTGCTTCCAAATCCTCCTGGCACAATAATGCCATCATACTGGCTTAACTCTTGGAGCGCATTTTCATCTTTTTCATATTGTTCGGAAGAAAGCCATGTGATTTTGGGATCTCGATTGTTCGCCCATGCAGCGTGCTTGATTGCTTCGATGACCGAGATATATGAATCCATTAAAGTAAAGTTTCCTATTTCAAAATACTTTCCCACGATTCCAACGTTCACCGCTTCTTTCAAGGAGTGGATTACATCCACCAACGCTTGCCAATCTTGCAAATCCTTTTTCTTTTGTGCCACGCCGAACTTCTCTAGAATACGATTTCCCAAATTATCCTTTTCAAAATTGATGGGAATCTCATAAATCGACTTCACGTCAGGAGCGGAAATCACATCTTCAGTATCTACGTTGCAAAAGTCAGAAATTTTTTGCTTGCGCGGCTTATCAACCGGCACTTTTGCCCGCGCAATGATAATATCGGGTTGGATTCCGGCTGCGTTCAAAGCGCGCACTGCGTGTTGAGTAGGTTTGGTTTTCATCTCCCCAATATTTTCTGGTATTGGCAGATAGGTAACCAACACAAACATAACCCGATTGAGCATTCTGCGCTTCATCATGCGCGCTGCTTCCAAAAACAACAAATTTTGATAGTCTCCTACAGTGCCTCCTACTTCTACCAAAAGAAAATCGGCCCTATCTTGCTCGGCCGCTTTTTCGAGTCTTAAAATCACCTCTTCTGGGATGTGAAGCACCACTTCAACAGTCTTGCCATTGTACTCCAAATTGCGTTCGCGATTAATAACCGCTTGATACACCCGCCCCGTGGTGAGATAGTGAACGCTGCCAAAATCTTGATCCAAAAACCTCTCATAATTGCCAACGTCTTGGTCGCACTCCGTGCCGTCTGTGGTCACAAAAACTTCGCCGTGTTCCAAAGGGTTTAATGTTCCTGCATCCACATTTACATAAGGGTCTATTTTGGCTGCCGAGACGCGAAACCCCTTGCTTTGCAAGATCTTCCCAATAGACGCAGTGGCAACGCCCTTCCCCACTCCAGAGATAACTCCTCCTGCAACAAAGATAAACTTGGTCATCCTTCTGTTATAATAACTCGTATTTCAGCTTCGAGATTATGTTCCAACACGATTTTTACGGGAAATTCCCCAGTTTCCTTCAAAGGCTCTTCTAATTTAATCTGATTCTTTTTCACTTCGTATCCCATTTCTTTTAAGCGATCTACGATTTTTTGGGCGCCTATGGATTCAAACAATTGTCCTTCCTCGCCCACCTTTACTGCAATGGGAACCTCAAGATCGTCAAGATTTGAAGCTAGTTCTTGAATTTTTTTAAGCTCTTCTTCTGCTTTTTGTTCACCAAGTTCTTTTTGCATTTCTGCCCATTCTAAAACCTCAGGGGATGCCTTTTTTGCCAAATTCCGAGCCAACAAAAAATTTCTGGCATACCCGTCAGCCACTTCTTTTGTTTCAAACTTTTTCCCTACCTTCTCGACGTCTTGAAGGAGAATAACTCTCATACACAACATTCTCTCATAGATTTTTAAGCACTTCAATAGCCTTGTCAAGCTGCGGATCTTTGCCTGCGTCGAAATCTTCATCTGTGATCTCCACCTTGATATCTGGCTCCAATCCCTTATCTGCAATAAGGTTACCCTTGGGGGTAAGCCAGGTGGCTATTGTTACCTTAAGAGAAGACTCGTCTTTTAACTCTTTTAACTCCTGCACCGAACCCTTGCCAAATGATTTTTCTCCCACAAGCAACACTCCTCGATTATCTCGTAAAGCTCCTGCCAAAATTTCAGAAGCTGAAGCAGTTCCTTCATTTATCAACACCACCACTTTGTGGTTGTATAATCTTGCGTTTCCCCGTGCCCTATGTTCTTCCCTCTTTATATCGGAACCAAAGTCTTCAATCGCCACCAGCTCTCCTCTTTGCAAAAACCACCCTGCAATATCTACTGCAACATGGAGAAATCCGCCAGGATTATTGCGCAAATCCAGAACTATCGTATCGGTGCCCCGCAATACGTTTCTTTCAAGGTCTGCAAAATCACCTTGCAGCTTTTCTGAAAACTGAAATATTTTCACATATGCAACTCCATCGCGCATTTCCCATTCGAGAGACGGAATGCTAATAACCGCACGCTCAACAGCAAAATCGCGGGGCTCTGTCCATCCTTCTCGAAGTATAGAAAGCGTTACCGTTGTGCCTTCGGGCCCCCTAATAAGGGCTACTGCCTCATCAATGGTAAGGTCTGAAGTAACAGTGTCTTTATTAATTTGCACAATGTGGTCTCCCGGTCGCAGGCCAGCTTTTGCTGCAGGCGTTCCATCCAACGGAGCTATCACAAGCAGCTTCTCATCTCGAATGCCAATCTCCATGCCTACTCCGCTAAAAGATCCTGAAATATCTTCCAGAAAAATCTTGGCGTTGTCGGGAGTCATAAATGTGGTGTAGGGGTCTCCCAAACTCTGCACCATTCCTTTAATGGCTCCGTGCACCATTGCCTGAAAATTAAGAGGTCCAGGTCCTGCGTATTCTTCCTGCACAATGCGCCACGCATCCCAAAATAGAGAAAAGTCTATGCCTTCTGGTTTGCCTACCTCAAGGTTTGCTGCTCCTTTGATAGGCGCTACGTATCCATACAGCTGCCCAACATAAAATCCGCCGGCAAAGCTTGCAACAACCGCAACCGTTAACACCGCAATAACAATATTCTTCATCCCGTTCATAGTATCATAAGGTTTCAACAGGAGCAATTACCACACGAACGCCAACTAATCGCACCGGTTTTTGCTTCTCCAGCAGAAATTTCAGAAACAACTTCATTGCCTCTTTCCGCAATGTAGCTTCGTCGTTTACTGGCCTTGGAAGCGTTTTTGATTTTGTGTGAGTTTCAAATCCGGAAAATCGGCATCGTAC
>CAYJRT010000014.1:0-8170 GCA_964372895.1 uncultured Candidatus Saccharibacteria bacterium | reverse complement strand
TTAATGTATCGGGAGGCGCCGCCAAGTTTTTTCCATACTTCTTTACCCAGTCCCTTCATCGTCTGCACATAATGCATTGGATGTTTTACGAGCACTGCGCGATCTTCATCCACAGAATAAACTCCTACGCTTTCTCCTACCCGAAGACCCATTTTCTCGCGCGCTTCTCGCGGCACCACGATTTGATATTTTTTGGAAAGCTTTGTTGTATTCATAGTGTTTTACCTTTTTATTAACTTCTTACATTTTATCCAATAGTAAAACTCCGTCAAGCATAACTGATCTCTTGGCGAAACCCTCTATTCTCTTGGTTTGAGCGCGAGGAGCTTGATGCCGAGCATCGCGAGCTGCGTGCCGCCAAACATTAAAATGCCGGCGAATATCGACCAAGCAAACAGATTGAGTGTTTTGGAAACTGTATTTTCAGGCAGAAGATTTTGAAGCTGCTGTCCCAAGAGCGCTTGTATTTGCGCTTCTGCGTTTTGCAATTCGACAGACGTTCCGGTGATGCTCTGCTTAACCACCGGATCTTCAAAAAGTCCGGGAGGTTCGTTTACCCCTGTAAAAATTCCATAGGAAGCAAACAAAGCATAAAATATTATTAATACTCCTGACCCAAGCAATACAAAACCACTAATTTGCTTTGTGTTCATAGAAGTGTATATTGCCGAATATTTTTTTCGTAATTGGGAATCTTGCAGAGCCATTCTTGATTCACCCATTCCCAGCGTTCTTTTAAGTCAAAAAATTGCCCCAAGTCGCGCTCATACCCCTTGAGCTCGCAAAACTCAACCTCTCCTCTTACCCCGCTCCATTGGTGGTTGCACAGCCGCCCGTTGGCAGACTCGCCCGTTATCTTTGCTCTTCCGCACTTCTCCCGCATTCTTGCCAGACACCCTAAACACTCCTTGTATTGATCGACGCGCAAAATCCAGCGCTTCTCACACATCTGTTCTTTCGATCCCATTTTATTATACGCATTCATATACGCAGCAGTTTGCAACCCACACTCTTTGGTCAGGGTTGTGCTTGTTTTCAGATCGATAATGCTTAACACCCCCTCAACTTCTGCTACGATATCAACAGTTCCCGCATACCCCTGCTCCAAATCCACAACCCTTCTTTCGATGTCTGCGGCCGGATTGTTCACCAAAAACGGATACTGCTTCTGCCACTGCTGGAATGTTGCAATGCTCACTGCGATGCGCGCGTCGAACCGCGCCTCTTGCCCCTTGAGAATCTTCTCTACGGCTTCGTGAATCATTGTCCCCCACACGGCTGCCTGCTGAAATCCAAACCGCCTTCCCAAAGGATCTGCCTTTTTTAAAAGAGCGGCCCCGCTTGCCAAAGCAGTAATAGACGTTACGCGGGGAAACCATACTCCATCAATCTCATATCCAAACTTTTCCTTGAACAAATCTGCAGTCATTTCACACTACAATTCCAAAAATTGTTTTTACTGCAAAACCCACTCCGTACGACATCAAGGCCGCTACTCCCCCTATGAAGAGTATCTCGAGTCCGCCTTTCAGAAAACTCCCCTGCGTGACAAATCTTCTCGACGCACCCACGGCAAAAAAAGCAAGTCCTGCCAACAAACTCGATACAAAAAATTGTTGAGCGCCAAAAAAACCAACTATGTAGGGGATCAATGGAATAATCCCGGCTCCCACAAAAGACAAAAATGTTACAAGTCCGTGTTCAAAGGATTCTCCAAAGCCGTTCTCTTTTCTCGCAAAATCATTCTCTGTTCGAACAGCCAGAAAATTCGAAGCCCCCATAGAAAATCCATCGGCCAACAAATTCGCAATGCCCAATATAACAATCACTCCCGGGGACAGAAGCGCGCCCGTGGCTCCCGCGACCACGGCAAAAGTTGTTACAATTCCATCGTTCGCCCCATACACAAAATTTCCAATATACGTACCTTCTCGGAATCTTCGCCAAAATGCCCTCATAAAATCCTGTATTATACCAAAATCTCTCTCAAAACCCAAATTCGCGAATCGTAAAGTCATCAAATGCGCTCTTGTACTTCTCAAGTTGTACGTCGCAGTGTTCCACTTTTGCCATGGGCGTACCCTCTTTGCACCACTCAACAAACTGCTCTACCTTCTCTTTCTCGCCTTCTGCCACCAACTCCACTTTGCCATCAACCAGATTGTGCGCCCAACCAGTTACGCCAAGGTCGTCCGCCCTTTTCTTCGCCCCTGCGCGAAAGAACACTCCCTGCACTCTTCCCGAAACAAACATATGCGCCCGAACTTTTTCTGCCATAAAAACTACATCAGGATTTCAGCGAGCGCTCCAAGAATAAGCATACCCACAAGCAGTGGAAGCAAAAACCTTGGAATATGCAATTCGTATTCTGGATTCCGATCGCTCTTTTGTTTTGCTTTTTGATAGATCAAAACGATCACTGCGCCTTCAAGCGCTCCCATCAACGCGCCAGCCGTCGCTATAACGGCAATGAATTCCCGAAATCCGAGGAGAAACAGCAGAAGCGGAACGCCTATGGCAATTCCAACGGCAGCAAGATTGGGAAGTTTGTAATCATGGCGGAGAGAATTTTTGAGATAATTCCCAAGCACAAGGAAAGAAGTTGCAAGGGCAATCATTCCAAATAAAGCACCGAGCGAAACGACCCGATTTCCTAAAAAAGGCGCCAAGCCGGAAAGTGCGTCTTGAGAGGTATGAACTCCTGAAACCCCAACCACAAAAAAGACGAAGAGCGCGTACAGTCCCCCGCAAAGAAGCAACGCCCAGACGATAAGATTGTCGAGGTTTCTTTTTTCTTTTCGATTTTTAAACAATTCTGCGATTTCTGGAATCGCAACCCATCCAGCAAATGCAAACAGCACGACCCCGTAAGGTAAAAAGACGCGAGAGGCCTCAAAGAGAGAAAAATTTCCCAACTGCACTTTGGGAAGGGCGAACAAAAAAACACCAAAGATTACCAAAAACAAAGCGAGACTTAAGAAAAACTCCGTCTTTGCGATTGCCTGAATGCCCCACAGTATAAACAAGGAAAAAAATGCCCAAAAGAGAAGCGAATAGGCAAAGTTCGAAAACGGAAGAAAAGAAAAAAGTATGAGCTGGAGGAAGTCACCTGCGATAATGATATACGCCAAAAGCGCTCCTCCTATTCCAACAATCGTCGAAATGGTCACTATCCTCTTTGCCCAAACCCCAAGATAAATGGAGGCGTAACCAATGAGACGATGTTTTCCTTGGGTACGCAGGGCAATCTCGCCAAACATTAGATGCAACAGCAACACGACTCCGCCAAGCACGATAAAGTAAAACAAACCCGGGATAATCCCGCTTTTGGAAATCGCGTACGGCAATCCAAAAATTCCTGCTCCCACAATTGTTCCTACCAACGTCGAGAATGCCAAGAGAAAACGATTGTTCATCACTTTGAGTATAACAAAAAACCGCTCTTTCGGCGATTTTTATTCATATCTACAAATCAAAATGCTTTCTAAGATACGCCTTGATTAAAGATACTGTATCTGTATTAATCTTTCCTATTTTCTTACTAAAACGAGAGTAATCAAACGATGTCACGTAGTATACTTTTGCCACAGAGTCAGCTTTTAGATTGTTTTCACTGTCAGCAGAAATCAGAATATCATCTTGAGTAAGATTTTGCGTGTTTGATGTAAGCGGGACAACCGTAACCAAATTTGATTTTCGTGATTGTTCGCTTGACTGTATAACTATCGCCGGTCTTTTATTTTGAAATTCGTGGCCAACACTTGGATCAAATTCAGTCCACACTACATCGCCAAATTCTAAATCTCCTTTCTGAATCATAAACTTTCATAATAGTCGTAGTCCTTCTTGGAAATTGGTCCTATCCCCTTTAATACATCACGCTCGCCCATTAACATAAATTGCCGCATCTCATCATCAACTAATCTCGGGTCGAAATATGAGTTAGGAGAAATCGGCACTACTGGCCAAAAGCGATAAGGAAGTGGCTCGGCTTGATATTCATAACCTAAATACTTACCGATAGCGGCAACTGTATCGCTTCCTAAATCTAAAATTTGATCGTTTGATCGTGTGTAACTCATAACTATTTTTTTACCCACGACTGCGACTCAAAGTTGAGATCAATCGTCGGTCGGTTATCTTTGATAACTTTTTGAACCTTGCCCGAAAAAGTAAACTGGTAGGATGAGTCCGCTGTCTCAAGATATGCGCCAACGCATTCAACATCGGCCATTTCCTTTCCAGCTAATAATTCGTTGGGGTGGAACGGCTGGCCAAGTTTCATTTCCGTGGCATACGCCTCATAAAGCCCGCGCATGGTCTTATCTAGTGCATCATCCGCTTTCTCTATGTTCAAGCCGAGATCGCTGGCTTCATCGCGGTCAATAGGATACGCATGAATAGTAATGTCGCCGGTTATTTCTTTGACAATTTTTTTTATCCTCTCGTTATCCTTTTCTTTGTCCATGTGCAACCATAAAAGCCGTTCGGTAAGAAGGCGCGCCATGCGATAAGCACGATAGGCATTGCCAATAGAGAGAGGGTGCAGTTTTTCCACTAACAATTTATATGCGTCAATCATTTGTTCACTTTTTACATCCGCTTTCTCTTTGGCAAAAAGCAGATATGAATTCAAATCCTCAACGCTCACTTCAAGTTTCTGCTGTGGATTGGCAGGATTCTGCGGATTGAACGGATGGCCGGTTGTTGGATCAATAGGCGTAAGTTCGCCAAGTTTGCCCATCACGATAATATCAGCCCCAAGACAAATGAGCGTTCCTGCACTATGCGCTTTGTATGGAACCAGCACTTCAAAACTGTCACAATTATTACGGATGAGTTTGACAATGCGAATCGGCGCAAGCATATCGCCGCCGCTCGTGTAGAGAAGCAAACTGATTTTTTTGACCTTGCCAATGCTGTCAAGTAAATTACCGAGCAATGGCACGACGTCACCAGCAATTTTTGTAGCAAAAGGCGGCCTATCGCCCGTGGCATAGGAAATGACACGAGAACCGCGCTCGGCTTCAAGCTTTTTGATTAAATCCGTCCTGTTCATAAGAATCAATTATACAATACCAATTTAAACCTTCTTGATCAAGCAGCGCCCTCGAGAAGCCCCATACCAGAACAAATTCGGTACGGAGTAAAATCGGCTAGTGAATGCGTGATGTTGCATAGAGTCAAGAAAATGCCACCCGAGAATGAAAGATTTGGGTGTAACTTTCTTGGCCGGGGAGACATTGCTGAATTAAAAAAGTGCCAAGCTTAAATTTCTCCTGATGGGATTTGAAGTATTCAAGTTGTTTTTGAAGGTAGCTGTCCGTCATATTTAAGATATTAGTATATTTGGAGTAATTTTACAATACTATGCTATGGTTCCTACCAACGTCGAGAATGCCAAGAGAAAACGATTGTTCATGTTCTTCATTATAAGGCAAAAATGGGGGAAGAAAAAAGTAAGCCTGCAATGTTAATGGGAAGGGAATAATGTGCGTGCGCATTCGCAGCAACACGCCCCAGTACTCATTGCGGGAAAAGCGTAGCATAATTGCTCTGTTATGTCCGCCTTTTTGCTTCGTCGTTTGCGGCGGCCCGAGGCACTTCCTGTTCCAATCTGTCGCGCTTCCTATCCAGCCGCTTTGATGTATTTTTTGTTTATAGTTATTGAGGCGTACCCAAGACCAATGAACACAAAACCAAGAATCACAAGAGAGATTGGCCAACCAAGCGAATCTGCAAAATACTTGCTCGTGATATAAGAAATGTGGGCAATGAGAAAAAGAGTGCTCATAACGAGAATGCTGCGGCTTCGCATATATACCGACAAGAAAAGACCGCCGAGAACAATGATGAAATAAAGCAACTGCCATGGAACCGAATCAAATACTTGCGAGAAAGCGGCGCCAAGAAAACCGGTGATGCCGAAAAAGTAAAGTGCGCCGATCAGATGCTTATTCCAGCCACTCCGGAAAGCGTAAGCGAGCAATAAATAGCTTGCGCCTATTGCCATAGTCAAATATTGATATAGGAGATTTATGCCAAACCATCCCTTGAATGGGCCGCCGACAATTGCGTTAAGGATAAGGTAAATCATTGCTGTCCCGTTGGCTATTGCGAAAAAGGTCAAAATAGCGTGTTTGTGGATAGCGTTTAGTAGTAAATAAAATGCGAATATGGCGCCAAATGTAATCGCCATCGTCCAATCGCTACCAATGCTAAGTTCAGAAAGAGTCACTACTGCTCCACCCGGAATCAACATTCCGCCAATAAAATGGAAAATCGGGCCGATGTTATCTTCTGGCTTTTGTTTCAGCAACATCGAACCAATAGCCGCAATGAGAAAACCGATGCCCAGCGTAACTGATATGCGGCCGAAAGACCCGATATCGTCCCAAATCTGCGCGACAAAAATAACAATGCCAATAATCACGATAGCCGCACCCAAGACATACAACATTTTTGTCGCCGAGAAATGAGAGAGTCCTCTCGCTTCCTCGCTGCTTTCTTGCGGTATCGCGGGCGAAAAATCAAGTCGGCTTAGTACATCTTCGCGGCTTAACTCGCCAGTGCTTATCTTGACGGAAAGTTCTTGTAATAATTCCTCTTTATTCATAAATAAAAGTATCAGTTCCTTCCGGGCAACACCCAGCCGATAAATTGGAAATTGTCCCGGTAATAATACGTATCATCACGATTGATAAGGTTGAGTTTGCTTCTGCTCTTCCCTTTGGTAAGGTAATGACCATAGGAAGAAGAACCGCCGCCAAAAATAAAGAAAAAATCGCCCCCACTCCTGTCATAGGAACTGGAAACGGTAACACTGTCGGGCGAAGTCAAAAGACCGTTGAGAGAGAGCGTTTGCGCTTCCTCTAAAGCAATCTCTCTGCTCTCGTTCTTTTTTGTGTCGTGCAAGAAAATGCGAGCGGTATAGTTTTCGTTAATGTCGAGTATGCCATCTTTATCTGAATCTTGAGTTGGGTCCACGGCGTTGACAACCAATTTATTATTTACAACTGAATAGCGTTTTTGAAGATAGTTGTCGCAACGATATGAATAGTAATTCGTGCCGTCGGTGCATGATGAATATATGAAATTATAATCAGTGGAGAGGAAAAGCGACGGAAGATAGGTGCTTAAAGCAACTATTGCTATGAGCGCGACCGGCAATATAAACGCGAGCAGTATCGTAAAATTTTTCTTTAGGAATTCCCTCATGTCCCTCATGTTCTTATTATAGTTTACTTCTGAAGAAACGCAAAGTCCAATTTGGTTTATTGATACGGCTCGAGACGAATCGAAATGAGCATATCAGAGGCGCGGAACTATCCAGTGCTGTACTGTGAATTACAAAATACCTTCCCCCCGATACCTTTTCTCTGTAATTTTCTTCGATAAAAGAATTTTCTTATTTCCTCGACAAGAACGATCGAAGCCGCAATCGGGACAATAACGAGCCACTCCGAGAGCTCAAGCGGCGCGGTGCGCATAAGCTTCTGCATGAAAGGATTATAAACCACCAAAAGTTGCAAGAATATAATGATAAGCGTGGCACCCACTAAAAATTTATTGGAAAACGGGTTCATCTGGAATATAGATTTTGATTCGTGCCGGCAGTTCCATACGTTGAACCATTGAAATACCGCAAGCGTCGTCAATGATATTGTCCAAGCTTTGGTAATATCATTCTCAAAATATCCCTTGAAAAGGAAAAGCGTGCCGATCATCATTGGAACGGCCATGATAAACATTCTCTGCGCCATAAGTTTGTCGACCAGATACTTTTTGGGCCGCTCGAAGTTGCCGCGCAATAATCCTTCTTCTTTTGGCTCCATGGCGAGGGCCACATCAAGGAAGCCATCGGTAACAAAGTTGAGCCAAATAATCTGCGCGGCCAAAAGAGGGAGTGGATAGCCGAGGAATAATGCCCCGGCGATAGTGAGCACTTCACCAACGCTCGTTGAGAACAAATAGAGAATAACTTTTTTGATTGTTTTATAGATGCTTCGTCCTTCTTCCGCCGCGGAGACAATGCTTCCGAAGTTATCATCCAGAAGTACAATATCCGAAGCTTCTTTCGCCACCTCGGTGCCAATCTTTCCCATTGCCACGCCAAGGTCAGCGGCAACAAGGGAGGGAGCGTCGTTTACGCCGTCTCCGGTCATGGCCA